>NZ_JAFUHT010000084.1 GCF_017468685.1 Methanobrevibacter sp. | reverse complement strand
ATTTGAGCAGGGTCAGTAATTGTGATTTCTGCATCCATTTCGGTTTCTTTTACTTCTAATGGTGCGTTGACTAATGCGATTTTTGCATCTTTGATTTCAGATGGCATACCTGGGTGTACTCTTTCTTTGTCTACAATTACACCTTCAACTAAGTTGGATTCTTCAACAACAGCTCCATCCTTTTTCTCGATTTTGATGTTGTCTGTGTCAACTACGCCGTCTTCTTCTACTGCTTCTACAGCATCTACGATTAATTTTGCTAATGGTTCACGTGCTGCTTCAGTTCCTTTTCCAGTCATAGCAGTCATAGCTACTTTCATTAAGGTTTCAGAGTCCACATCATCGATTGCAATTTCATCTAAGATTTCTTGTGCTTTTTCTGCTGCTTTTCTGTATCCCATAGCTATGATAGTTGGGTGAATGTCAGAGTCAAGTAAATTTTCGGATTTTTTTAATAATTCTCCAGCAATGATAACTGCAGTAGTAGTTCCGTCACCGACTTCGTCTTCTTGGGTTTTTGCTACTTCTACAAGCATTTTTGCTGCAGGATGTTCAATATCCATTTCTTTTAAGATTGTTACACCATCGTTGGTTACAACAATGTCACCAAGTCCGTCAACTAACATTTTGTCCATTCCTTTTGGACCTAATGTGGTTCTTACAGTTTCAGCTAATACTTTACCAGCTAAAATGTTATTTCTTTGTGCATCTCTACCGACAGACCTGTTAGTACCTTCAGGTAAAATAAAAATTGGTTGTCCTTGTGCCATTAATAATCACCTTTTTTATATTTTATAAATAACTAGATCAGTTTAATAATCAACAATGAGAAAATAAGTTTATAGTGTTGACTAAACCTTTCTACTTAATACATGAGTTTAAGGTTATATAAATACTTTATGGTATAAAGTAAATAAAAGTAAGAAAAAGAAAAATTAAAAAACTTCAAGAAAATCAATAGCGAAAATATTACAATATCAAATCATAATTTTAACATATTTCCAATACAAGTATAAAATTATTGCATCACAAATAAATTAAATGAAATATACAGTGAAAAAAAATATAATCTAGAAAAATGCATGTAGATGAAACACTACAAAAAATAAAAAAATAATTAGGTAGAATTATCTACCTTGTTTTTTCTCCAATCTGAATGGAGGAGTAGTTTCCTGAGTTTCATAAGCTTCCTGTTCTTCTTGCAGTTCATTGAAGAAAGCATTAATCTCCTCTAAGCGTTTAATTTTATCCTCTTTCCTTTGAAGCTCATTTTGAAGTCTTAAATAATCTTCACGTGAAACAGTCTGTTCCTTAATAAAACGAAGTTCACTTTCACGAGCATTAATTTCATTTTGTAATTGATTTTGAAGATTTACATAATCTTCTTTAGGAATAGATCTTTCTTTTAAATATTGGATTTCACTGTCTCTTGCATCAAGTTCTGTATCAAACCTAGTTTTAAGAGTAATGTAATCCTGTTTAGGAACTGTACTTTGTTGTAAATCAACAATCTGATTATCTAAACTTTTAATTTCAGAATCAAAACGAGATTGTAAATCAGCATAATCTTGTTTAGGAATAGTATCTTCTTTTAATGTAGTAATTTCACTATTCATAGCATTAATTTCAGATTCGAATTGAGTTTGAAGAGAAATATATTGATCTTTAGGAATTGTTTGCTGTTTTAAAATATCTAATTCATTTTTAATTTGATTAATTTCACTTTCTTTAATTCTAATCTCATTATTTTTTAACTCAATTTCCTTTTCAAGTTCTAAAATCTGAGTTTGTGATTCAACATTATTTTCTAATTTGATTACCTTAATTTTATATTCATCAATTTGTCTTGAAAGATTAGATATATCTGCTTCTTTTTCAGCAATTGTTTTATAAGATTCATTTAACCTATTATTAACATCAGACAATTCCTGTTTTTTATAATCCCTAAGTTGTTCAGCAAAATATTCTTTAATTTCATCAAGAGAATTGTTAACATAATCAAGTTCATAAATTCTATCCTCCTGATTTTTAATCAGAATATCTTTTTCTTCCATCTGTTTTTTTAAAAGGTTAATTTCATCCTCAGCTTTAAATTTAATAACAGAAACTTCTTTTTCCTTATCTACAATATCTTGTTCGAGTTCTTTTATCCTTTGTGGAGTGTTATCATTTGCCCGTTCCACTTCAAGCTCAGTTAATTCATATTTTAATTGATTGAGCTCTAATAGGCAAGACCGAATTAAAGATTGTAGCGTATCTTTTTCAGCATCAATTCCTATTTCCATTCTATCCCTTAGTTAAAATTTTATCCCAATATCGATTTCAAATTATTAATTTTTTATGAATTTGAAAACTCCGATATATTGTACAATATAATTCCTTGATATAAAATATTAATTTTATACTATTTAAATTAAACCCTTAAACTAACTAAAAAATAAAATCAAAAACATATAGAAAACAGATAGTAAAATTAAAAAAAATTAAAAAAAATAGAAAAAATAAATTGATAAAATTAGAGTATTTTATCATTAATTAATTCAGCATTTAATATTGATGCTCCAGCAGCACCACGAATAGTATTATGTCCAACTAAAACATATTTAAAACTATTATCAAATGCAACATCTTTTCTAAGCCTACCAACAGTTACAGCCATACCATTACTTGCATTTCTATCCATTCTTGGTTGTGGCCTATCAGATTCCTCTTTGACAATAACTGGATTTTCAGGAGCTGAGAATAAATTAAGTTCTTGTGGTAAACCTTTGAAGTTTGCCATTTTATCACTAACATCAGCAATGTCAAACTCATCAGCCAATTCAATAAATACTGCTTCAGTATGACCATCAATAACAGGTACCCTATGACATGATGCACTTAATTTGAAATCGGCATTAACAACATCAGTTCCATCATATGAACCGAGTAAATAAAGTGATTCACTTTCCATTTTTTCCTCTTCCCCACCAATATAAGGAACGAGATTATCAATAATAGCCATTGAAGGAACACCATTATAACCTGCACCAGACACAGCCTGCATAGTTGAGACTCTAACAGATTTGACATTAAAATTATCAACAATTGGTTTTAATGTTAATGCCAATGCAATAGTTGAACAATTTGGATTGGTTACAATGAATCCATCCCAATCATTTTCCTTCTGTTGGGCATCAATCATATCTAAACATTCAGGATTGACTTCTGGAATGACTAACGGAATATTTTTCTTCATTCTGTGTGCACTTGCATTACTTGCAACAACATAATCTTTTGCAAACTCTTTTTCAACTTTAAGAGCAAAATCAGCAGGAAGTGATGAAAATACAATATCCACATCGTTATCCATTGCATCAGGATTAGTTTCTATAACTTCAATATCCCTAACAGATTCTGGCATCTCATTATCCATATACCATGTTGTAGCATCCTCATATCTTTTACCAGCTGATCTTGAAGAAGCCGCCAATGCTGTAACTTCAAAATCAGGATGATTTTCGAGCAGTTGAATAAATCTTTGACCAACCATTCCGGTTGCGCCTAATACTCCCACATTAACCATATTAAACACCTATTCTAATCCTAAAACATCATTCATGCTACTAACAATTCCTTTTTCAGCATTTGGGATGTATCTGATAGCTCTGATTACACCAGCTATAAATACTTCTCTTGTGTGTGCTTGGTGTTTGAGCTCAATTCTTTCACCATCACCTACAAACATCACAGTATGGTCTCCGACAATATCTCCACCACGTATCGCATGAACACCTATTTCTTCAGCAGTTCTTTTTCCAACTAAACCTTGTCTTCCATAAACGCCAACTTCTTCAGGGTCACGATCCAATTCTTTAGCTATTACTTCAAAAGCAGTCATAGCAGTTCCTGATGGAGCATCTTTTTTCTGATTGTGATGTGCTTCAATAATTTCAATGTCAAAATCATATAATAATGGAGCTAACTTTTTTAAAGTATTGAAAAATACATTTACTCCAATTGCCATGTTTGAAGAAATTACAGCAGGAACATTATTTTCTTTAACATTTTTAATGTTTGATTCCATTTGTTCTTCGCTAAATCCAGTAGTTCCAACAACTACCCCAACACCGCATGAAGTTGCTGTTTTAATTGTTTCAACTGCAGCAGGTGCAATTGTAAAATCGACCAATACATCAGGTTTTGATTCTTTAAGAGTTTCTTCTAAATTTTCAGAACCTGTGATTGCAACACCAAGTTCATCAATACCAGCCTGAATACCTGCATCTTTACCTGCAAGAGGAGTATTTGGCATTTCAATAGCTGCAACAACTTCCATATCATCTTGTTCTGTGATTTTTCTAATAATTCCGGAGCCCATTCTTCCTGCAGCTCCAGTTACTGCTACTTTAATCATATTATTACCAACTTAAATTAAATCTGAATCTTTCAATGCTTTTTTAAGTATTTCAACATTTTCTTCTTTCATTTCAGCTAAAGGTTGTCTTAACGGTCCGGATGGAAGTCCCATAATGTTCATTGCAGTTTTCACTGGTACAGGATTACTTTCAATGAATAACGCTCTGATTAATTCAAGCATCTCATAATGAAGTTCCATTGCTCGGGTATAATCATCATTCAAAATGCTGTCCACCATTAAAACCATTCTTCTTGCATCAATATTAGCTGATGCAGAAATCACACCGGTTGCACCTACTGCCATAAGAGGTAAAGTTAATGAATCTTCACCAGAAAGAATATTGAAGTCATCTTCAAGACCTTCATGAGTAAGTGCCCTGTAAATGTCAGATACTTTATCCACACTTCCACTAGCTTCTTTTACTGCGTCAACACCATCAATTTTAGCTAATTCAACAATAGTGTCAACATCCATATTAATTCCGGTACGTGATGGAACATTATAAGCAATCAGTGGCAAATCCACTGCTTCAGCTATAGTTCTATAATGTTCAACCATACCATGCTGTTGAGGTTTATTATAGTATGGAGTAATTAATAATGCGGAGTCTGCCCCAGCATCATAAGCGTATTGAGTTAAAGAAAGAGCTTCTGAAGTTGCGTTACTTCCGGTTCCTGCAACAGTTTCAACTCTACCATCAACTTCATCAACTAAAATATCAATGATTCTTTGATGTTCTTCGTGACTAACGGTTGCAGATTCACCGGTTGTGCCCGCACCTACTAAACCTGCCACTCCTTTTTCAATTAAATAATTAATATTTGATCTAAATCCCTCTTCATCAATTTCCCTATCTTGTGTGAATGGAGTTACCATTGCAACATAAGTTCCTTCAAATTTCATTCTAAAACCTCATTAATTAATTCTCGTGCTTTATCACCATCTTCCCAGTTAACAAACAATACAATAGCTGTTTGTGATGATATAATTTCGACTATATTGATTTCATTTTTTCTAAGTGGTTCTGTAATATCTGAAATAATTCCAGGAGTATCAATTATATCAGGACTTACAAATGTAATCATTGCAGTATCTCTTCCCAAAGATAAAGAGCTTAAAGCATCAGTTTTAAGAACTACTTTATGTAACAAGTGATAAGCTTGATTAGAATCTGCTTTATCAACAAATGTAGTTATTGAGTTTTGACCTGCTGAAATACCAAAAATATTTATGTCTGAATCAGCGAGACTTCCAGTCAAACTAGCTATTAATCCAGTAGTTTTAACCATTGCATCGCCAACTATTGCTATAAGTGAAATAGGGTTCTTGTACTTGGTTACACATTTCATCATATCACCTTCATAAGGACCAACAATACGTGTACCTTTTGCAGATAAGTCCCCATGATTGAAATTTATAATTTTTGCAGTTATTAATGGATCTTTATATCTTAATGCATGTGGGTGTAGGACTTGTGCTCCATGAGTTGCTAAATCTCTCATTTCTTCAACGGAAATCTCATTTAATAGTTCCGCTTCTTCAATTTTATTTGGATCAGTAGACATTACACCATCGACATCAGTAACAATTATTACCTCATTTGCATCTAAACAATGTCCAATCAAAAATGCAGTAACATCACTTCCTCCTCTTCCAAGAGTAGTGATTTCACCATTCGGACCTTGTCCTAAAAATCCACAGATAACTGGAATTATACCTTGATTAACAAGTTGCATAATCTTTTCTGTTCTTTTATCAGTTATATTGAAATCTATTTTTGCTTCTAAATAATTTGAATCTGTTTTAATAGGCCATAACTCACTATAAGGATCAATAAATTCTGATTTTACACCTAATGATTCTATAGTTGCTGAAAATAATCTTGCACTAGTTAATTCTCCCATAGCCATGATTCCTGCCTTCTGCTTATCAGTTAAACTTCCGCCAATAGCCTCATCAGATAATCCAATGAGATCATCAGTAGTCTTATTAACTGCAGAAACAACAACTACTACCTGATTACCTTTCATATATTCATTCACGACAGATTGTGCCGCTTTTTTAATTCTAGAACCATCACCCACCGATGTTCCACCAAATTTTACTACTACCAAATCCATTAAGTTCACCTATTTCTTAAAAATATTAATTGGAATTTTGTTAATAAATTAATTAAACAAAATATACATATCTATTTTTATTAAACCATATTAATAAACTTTAATTAAAACGTCGATAAAAATAACTAAAAAATTCAAAATCAAAAAAAGAGTTAATAAAAAAAAGAGTAAAAAATATGAAAAAAGCTTAGTCTTGGGTTTGTTCTAACCTTACAAGCCTTGTAACATATCCTGCAATTTTATTTCTTAAATGTTTAGTACTTACAGTTGAGTATTCTTGTACTAATTTTTTGTTTTCTTCAAAATCAGTAGTGAAAACACCATTGTGAGTTTCAATTAATTCTTTTGCTAAACGTTTAACAAATGAAGTTCTAATATTGCCCATTAACATTCCTCCTTAAAATTTTTTCTTGCTCGTTTTTACTTAAAATAGTTAGCATATCAACGATTTGATTAACAATATCAACATCAAGATCATTCTCAACAGCTAATCCCTCAATCTTTTTATGAATTGCATCTTCCCTACTTTTATCATAAATAGGTATATCAAGATACATCTTAGAAAGCACTATACCTTCCGCAAGAGATGTTCTTTGAGAAATCAAATCAAATAACGCATTATCAATTTCATCAATACGTTTTCTAGACTTTTTGAGAAGTATTTCAGCATCTTCTCTATTTTCAAAAGATATTATTTCATCATTACTTTTCAAAAAATCACCAAATTGATAATAATATAATTTATTAAAATCATAGTATATAAACTATATGCTTATTTTTAAATTAATGCATTAAATTTCAATAATGACTTCATCATTGACAATGACTTTCCAACAGACCCCTTTGCAATTTTGCCATGAGGAGTAATCACCTCACATGTCACCGCAGGAATATGATTCAAGCTAACGACATCCTCCAAAGCACCAGGGTATTCTGAGCCCGCCTTATTATATATTAAATACTTAACTTTACTGGTTTTTGCAATGAATTTAGCCATAGTGGCACTTTTAGCTGTCGGTTTATATGTACCCATAGCTATATCTTTACCCGGTTTTCCACCAGGTTTTGTACAATGAAAATCACCGTAAGCATCACATTTGAATTTTTTAATTAATTTAACAGTTTTATAAGAAATTGTACCCTTAACATTAGCCTTTTGATTTAAATGAACTCCATTGTAATCCCTTACATTTTTTGCAGTTCCTTTAGGATTGATAAATGGCATAATATAAACAGTTCCCTTTATCGGATGGTCTTCAAGATACTTTATTAATTTCATTGCAGCAATCTGAGATGAAAGCTCATTACCATGAACTCCCGCAGTTATAAATACTACTTTACCTTTTCCACCTTTGAATTTTATCATCGGAGTTCCCTTTTTAGCTGCTTTGACAATTTTTTTAACCAGCACAGAGTTTGGAATGTTTGCTTTAATTTTCTTATTCTTTTTTACATTGGCTCCAGATTTCCATTTATATACGACTATTTTATATGCATTTTTAAATGTCACCGTATTTTTAGATGTGAAACCATCACAAGAATAAGTGACAGGATATTTTCCTGCATCCAATTTAAGCTGAAGTTTTGCAATACCGTTGGAATCTGAATAAATGTTGTAGGTCTTCTTATTTACATTAAAAACAACCAGTTTATTTTTCAATGGATTGTTATTCTCATCAACAACCTTAACTGAAAATGTTGCTTTTTTACCATAGGTTGATACAACATCTTTTGAACTAAATTTGACAACTGAATTTTTAATTTCTGCAACTTCACTAGAATTTGAGATAGATTGAGAAGTAGAGTCTGATTTTAATGAATGATCTTCATCAATTAAATCTGATTGGAAATCTTCAGGCACATTTAAAACAGACTGATTAATATTTCCCAATGTAGAATTGTCCTCCGTTGCATGAACAGTGGAAATAATTAAAAATAAAAATAAAAAGATGAAAATTATTCTTTTCTTAATAATAATCACCTCATATTACTGAATTGAATTTCAACAAAGATTTCATCATTTTTAATGAAGTTGTAACAGTTTTTGCTGTAACAGTATTATGCGGAAGCATTACTTCACATATAACGCCAGGAATACCTTTTTTATTAACATTATCTGCTAATGCTCCAGGATATTGTTCACCTGCATACTTATAAATTCTTTTATTGACTTTAGCATGCTTTGCAATATACTTTGTCATCGCAGAACATTTTGTAGCAGGAGTTTTAGATCCCATCACGATATTTTTTCCAGGAACACCCCCTGGTTGTGTGGTATGGAAATCCCCATATGCATCACATTTATACTTTACAACAAGCTTAACTATTTTGTTTGATATTGTTCCGGATTTATGAGCCACCCTATTGTAATCGGTACCAGTATGTCTTACTTTGTGAGATATGGCTTTAATATTAACAAATGGAATGATGTAAACAGTGCCTTTTATAGGGTTTTTACTTAAATAGTTAATTAATTTCATTGCTGCAACCTGAGATGACAATTCATTTCCATGAACTCCCGCAGTCATGAAAATAACTTTGCCTTTGCCCCCAACAAATTTTAAGAGAGGATTACCTTTTTTAGTAGCTGCAACAGCTTTTTTAACCCATTCATTATTAGGCATGTTCTTTTTGATTAACTTAATTTTAGAAACATCTCCCTTATTACCCCATTTTAAGATAGTCATTGTAATCTTATTTGAAACTGTATAATTGTTTTTTCCAGTTAAATCCCCAACGGAGTATATGATTGTGTATTTTCCAGCAGCATAATTTAAATTTAATGAAGCAACACCCTCAGAATCAGTGTTTACTTTATAAACTTTTTTGCCGATTTTAAAGGTTACTTGCTTTCCAACAATGACATTACCGGACTTATCAAATAATTTTAAGGTATATTTCGCCTTGGTTCCATAAGTACTTTTGATATTTTTTGTAGTGACTTTTGATGGAACCTGTTGTGTCTTTTGACTAGAACTCGCAGTACTTTCATTTGCTTTTAACAAATCATTCTGATTAGAATCAGCAGTCGGCAGTTGTGAAACATTATCAGACTGCTCGATTGTAGATACCTGACTTATGTCATCAATTTCCAATACATTATCGGAAATGGACATATTTTCAGCTGCTGAAACTGCAGAAATACCCATTACTACCGCTAAAAGCAGAAAAATAAGATATATTTTTTTCATAACAAACAACATCCATTATTATCAATTTTTGTTTTTATAACTTGACCTTCATATTTCATCCAAGATTCATGAACATGATTAATTGAATTTTCATCAACAATAGCAAAAAAAGCAGAGCCTGTTCCAGACAATCCTGATGCCAAAGCCCCTGATTGCAATGCATCCACAGCAATTGAATTATTAAAACCTAATGCTGAGGAATAAATTAATCCATTTAAATTAACTGCCCTGAAATAATCTTTTTTACATGCAAACTCATATGCCACTTCCACCAATGGAGACATGACTTTCATACGTTCAACATCAGATTCTCCGGATTTAGAATGAAAATTGGGCATGTAAATTAAAATATCACGTTCTTCCATTTCTTCTTTAATGATGAATTTTCTGTTTTTATTATCAGTAACAACAACTCCTCCAAAATAAGAAGCTGTCGCATCATCAAAAGAACCAGTAATTGTAACTCCTGCTTCAAGAGATGCATCAATAGCCAGATTGATTGTCTGCAAATCAGTCAAAGGACTTAAATCGAATTCATCAGCAATTATTTCAGATGTGACTTTAACGATTGCATTTGATGAAGCGCTACTGCTTGAAAGCCCAGATGCCATTGGAAGATCAGATTTTGTTTTTAAGCTTATTCCAAAATCATCTTTATTAATATTATAAAAGTCAAAAACTTTCCCAACACATAAATCCATTAATGTAGTATCTGCTCCAACATCATTTGCACATTCAATGCCTTTTGAAATTGTTTTAGCTTCACATCTAATGTCCAATCCTATCCCAAATGCTGAACCGCATCCTGTTGCTATTGCATTAATTATTGTTGCCGAACCTGGTGATCTTACTGTTTTTTTCATGATTTAACCTCCTCATAAGGAATATCAACTTCTGAGAAATCAAATGCCCTATTTCTGGCATTCATAGATAAAATTAATCTTAATTCTTCATCATTTACAAGTTTATCAATAGCTTTAGCAATTGTTGACACTTTTTTAGGGTTAATAAGCAGACCCACATCATCAGTGATTATTTCAGTAATTCCTCCAACATCACTGCCAATAACAGGCTTTCCACAAGCCAATGCCTCAATTAATACTAAGCCAAAACTTTCTGAAAACGAAGGCAAAACTAAAGCATCACAACTTGGAATAATGTTTTCTACATCATCTCTAGAACCAGTGAAAATTACATCACGAATATTTTCATCTTCGACTTTTTTAGTGAGCTTATTATATAACGGACCATCACCGACAACTACCAAGTAATAATCACTGTTGGCAATTTTTTTAGCTTCAAGAAGAGAATCAACATTTTTTCTTTTAATTAGATTACCTACAAAAAGAACTATTGGTTTATCTTCAAGATGGAATTCCTTTTTAAATGAATCGTCATTTTTAGATGAGAATTTATTAACATCAACAGAATTCCATGAAATTTTAGTTTTATCTGCAATACCAACAACACCTGTTGCAACAATTTCATGCTTTAAAGCGTTACTAACAGCAAATACACCATCTGCATCTTTCAATACAGATTTGATTGTTGGTCTTATTAATGGTTGGGATTTATACAATTCAAACATGTCAGATCCATGAGCAGTAACATAAGTTTTAATATCATGTTCCTTTCCAACTTCAACTGCCGCAGCTCCAGCAGGGAAAAGATAATGTCCATGAATAATATCGATGTCCTCATTTTCTAAAAGTTTTTCCAAAGCCTTTTTAGCATTCTTTTTAAACATTAATCCTCGAACACCAGGAATATTCAACCCTTTGGTTCCAATGACATGTATTCCATCGATGTCCTTGATTTCATTGTGTGGATAAGTTATCACATACACTTCATGGCCTTCTTCAACCAATTTCTTAGATAATGTATGGATATGAACTCCCACGCCACCAACATGCGGAGGAAACTGACCAACCATAGCTATTTTCATAAAAATAAAACTCCAAATTTCAATATAATATTATATAATGAAATTATTGTTTAAATAAGTACCTTCCATATCAACTAAAATAACATTTAAATCCAAATCAAAACGCTGTTTGCAGCGGTCTTTAATGGCATCAGCAATACTGTTTGAAACCTCAACAGAAATGTTAAGCTCATTCAATATGTCCATCATATCATCGGTTGTCTTTGAATCGAATAATCTTTTAAGGTCATTTTGACTGGCCCCACAAAGTCCAGCATGGGCCACCATTATCTCTCGCCTACCGTCGGCAACAGCATGTTTTGTATTGAAAATTCCACCAGCAACCTTGATTAATTTACCCATATGTCCAAAGAATGTGAATTTTGTAATTCCTCTTTTTTCAGCTTCTTCAAACATGAAACCAACATAATTGCCTGTTTGAACGATTTGCTCTTTAGTGATATCCAACTGATTTAAAGCAAGCTTTTCACCAATATTTCCAGGAACAAAAACCAAATTTTCAATGTTCGAAGCCAAAGCAACATCGAGTTGTGTGACAATTGAGTTTTTATAAGCATCACTAGACATTGATCGTGCAATACCAGTTGTTCCAAGAACTGAGATTCCACCAACAATACCTAGTTTAGGATTCATAGTTTTTTTAGCTATTTTTTTACCCTCGGGAATAGAAATAGTTACTTTAATGATTTTTCCTTCAGGCACCTTATCCTTTAGGTTTTTAACAATCATACTGCGAGGTCCGGGATTGATTGCATAATCCCCAACAGGAATTTGAAGGCCAGGTTTTGTAATTTTACCCACACCATCGCCGCCAGTAATAATAATGTCTTTTTCACCATCATTTTTATCCAATAACTCGACGGTAGATATTATTGCCAAATCCACTGTAACATCAGGATCATTATAAGGATTTTTATGAGCTACAGCATATGCTTTAGTTGATGATATTTTTTTACATTCATCTATAATGATGTCCAAAGTCTTTTTTGGGGTTTCAACTTTAACGCATGCAATATCATCCGAATCTAAAATTGCATCAATTGCAGCTAAAGAGCAGGCAGTAGCTACAGTTCCTGTAGTAACGCCAGTATAATTATCATTAGTCATTTTAAAAATAAAAAAAGAAAGAATCTATAATTTAGATTCAAGTGCGTCTATAAGTTCTTGTTCAGAAGGAGCACCAACAAAGGTTACTTCACCATCAATTACAACAGTAGGAACTGCCATAATTTGATAATCCATTGCTCTTTTTCTGTTGTCAGGATTTTCCATATCATCAATTTTAATTGATTCTACATCAATAGCATCGCCTAATTTATCTTTTGCTTTTTCAGCAGCATCAATTGCTGCAGGACAGTGCGGACAGGTACTAGTTGAAAATACTTCTACTTTGATTGCCATAATTTATGTCTCCTTTATAAGTTAATTTGTAGATATTTTATAATTAGTCATATATAACTGTTACCCAAATACTTTTCAAACGCTCTCTAATAATATTTATTATATATTAAAAAAATAAAAATTAAATGATTAAAATGGAAAATTTAAGAGAAGATATTAAAACAATAATCAATAGTGCCTATCCCTACATTAAAGAATTTAATCCGGCTCAAAAAGCAGTGCTTGAGTCAGGTTATCTTGACGACAAATCAAATTATATAATATGTATTCCAACAGCGAGCGGTAAAACAGTGCTTGGAGTTTTACCTGCATTAAAAACCATCCTAGATGGTGGAAAAGCAGTTTATGCTGCACCACTTCTATCAATTCAGAACGAAAAAGTAAAAGAATTCAAAGCATTTGAGGATCATGGAATAAACGTGGGAAAGCATCCTGCAAGTTCTGATTTATCAGTCATG
The DNA here is from genome assembly GCF_017468685.1 of Methanobrevibacter sp. Lineage (NCBI taxonomy): Archaea > Methanobacteriati > Methanobacteriota > Methanobacteria > Methanobacteriales > Methanobacteriaceae > Methanobrevibacter > Methanobrevibacter sp. The sequence goes on along the minus strand of NZ_JAFUHT010000084.1, from coordinate 26,737 downwards.
GTTTTTGAATCATTTGATGCTCTGACAAGATTTTCATGGAATACTTTAAGAGATGTGGACACACTAATCATTGATGAATTTCATATGATTGGAGAGTTTACAAGAGGACCAACTCTTGAAGCTGCGATTACCAGAGCCAAAATCATCAATCCCTCAATGAGAATAATTGCATTGTCAGCGACTTTAAAAAATATTGAAGAAATTGAAGGTTGGCTTGAGGGAACCTGCATTGAACACGACTACCGTCCGGTACCTTTGCACAAGGAAGTATTGGATGCTGAAATGTTCAATACAAAAAACAAAAATGATGTAATCGTCAAAGTACTTGAAAAATCAATCAAAGACGGTTCACAGGCACTGTCATTTGTTTCAACCAGAAGGTTTACTGAAAGCCTTGCAACATACGTTGCCAAAAAAATCGACAAGAAAATCAATGTTAAGCAAAGAGAACAATTCAAGGAAGTATCCGAAAAAATCCTTGATGTGCCAAAAAAGAAAGGGTCTCTTCCAACAAGTACATGTCTTAAATTAGCCGAAAGTCTTGAACATGGAATTGCATTTCACCATGCAGGTCTTTTTAATGAACAAAAAGAAATTATCGAAGATGAATTTAGAAACGGGAACATTTTAATGATTACTGCGACTCCAAGTTTAATGTATGGAGTTAATTTACCTTCAAAAACTGTTGTGATTAGAGATCATACCCGTTGGACAGGCAATGGCCCTCAGCCCATTCCGGTTTTTGATTATGAACAGATGTCCGGAAGAGCTGGAAGGCCACAATATGACGATGTTGGATATTCATATCTAATTGCAAAGACTATGGATGAAGCTTTAAACCTACAAGAATTTTATGTTGAAGGTGAAATTGAACAGACAAATTCCAAACTTGTTGATAATAAAGATGCGATATTTAAACAGATTATTGCTCAAATTGCCTCCTCACTTTCCAAAAATCTTGATGAATTAACAGACTTTTTTGGAAAAACCCTTTATGGGTATCAAATGAACAACAATCCCTCAATGGCATTGTTTGCTGCAGACAGTATCAAATTTGAACTTGAAAGTGCTTTGGAATTCTTACTTCAAAATGGAATAATAAGAGCAACACCAGAAGGGTTAAAAACTACAGATTTTGGTAATTTAATAGCCAAATCCAATTATTCTGTTGAAACAGCAGTAAAAATCAAAGAATACATTTCAAATATTAATGAAATTAATGTTAATGAATTCATTTATGCACTATGTGAAACTCCTGATGTTCCATTAATCTCATTTAAAGGAAGAAAATCCAAAGACCCTGTTCGTGATAAACTATCTGAAGCAGGATTATTTGCAGTAGATATTGGAAACCCTGAAGCGACTGCTGTATCTTTAATGGAATGGGTGGATGAACGCAACGAATATGAAATTGAAAACAAATACAATGTTTACTCTGCATCCACCAGAAGGTCCGCTTATGAAGCTTCACGCCTTGTTAAATTTGCAAAAGATACTTCAGAAGTTCTGGGAAATTACTCCACTCTAAAAGAATTCGACATATTATCTGCAAGATTATATTATGGTGTTAAGGAAGATATTATCCCATTAGTTGTGGGTGTTAAAAGACTTGGAAGAAAAAGAGCCAGAAATCTGGTCAATATATTCGGTACTGATTTAAGTGGTGTTTCTGAAAGTGAATTGCAAAAAATAGAAGGTATTGGTCCTAAATTAGCTGAAAAAATAAAATTGTTTGCAAATAATTAAAAAGGTGGGATTTAACCTCCACCTTCAGCTACACTAGAATCCATTTGCATGTCTTCTAATGCATTTGCTTTTTCTTTCATTGCTTCGACATCAATTTCTCCATCATCCTCTTTATCATAATATGTGGATTTTTTAATGTCTTTTTCATCAAGCAATTCAACTAAATTAGAACGATACCATAATTCGGTTTTATCAAGTTGTACCCATTCTATGCCATCCTGTGTTTTTAAGTCAATGACTTTACCCATTGTTCCAGTATCCACATATCTGACATGAGAATCAAGAGTAATTTCTAATCCTCTTGCATCAAAAACCATTTTAAAACCTATTTATTCGTCTTCGATTTCAACTTCGACAGTTTCAGCTTCATCAGCTTCTTCAACTTCTTCTTCTTTTTCGATTTCTTTGTTTAAAATAACATATGCACCAATGGTAGCAATATCGTCAAAGGAGATTTCAAGTTCATCTTTTGAGAAGATATTTTTTTGTAAAGTTAAATTGATAGTTTCAATTTTACCAGTTTCAGTGTTAAAATCAACATTTTCAACTTTACCAACTACATTTGCATTTTTATCTAAAACAGTAGATCCTATGAATTCTTTAATTTTCATAATATCACCTTTCATTTATATTATAATATATAAATCATTAAATATTTAAATAAAACCATTATATAAATTTAACCATTAAATTATGAGGATTAAAAAAATGGAAAAAGCATGTCGAATTATTATTGAAGATATCCTTGATGGTAAAATCACAACTAGAAAAGAATTGGAAGTTGAAAAAAGACAATTGTGTCGTGATTTAAAACTGTCCAAATTCATGAGCAATGCAGATATTTTGGAATTTGCTAAGCCTGAAGAAAAAGAGATTGTTTCAGGAATTTTAAAGAAAAAGCCAACAAGAACAATGTCAGGAGTAGCAATCGTTGCTGTAATGTGCCATCCACATAAATGTCCTCATGGAAGATGTTTTTATTGTCCTGAAAGCGATATTGCACCACCAAGTTATACTGGTGAAGAGCCTGCAGCGCTTAGAGGAAGAATGTATGAATATCATCCATATGTCCAATGTTTTAATCGCTTAAAACAATTGAAAAAAATTGGACATCCAATTGATAAAGTTGAATTGATAATAATGGGCGGAACATTTCCTTCAAGAGATTTATGCTATCAGGAATGGTTCGTATCACAATGCTTAAAAGCAATGTGTGATTTTGGTTTGATAATGGAAAATAAACCTACAAATTATGAATATAACCTTGATTACAATGAAATTAGAACATTTGAAAATGGAATTTTAAAGACATATCCTCCAAATGATTATGTTTTAATTGACGAAGCTCAAAGAGTTAATGAAAACTCCAAAGTAAGATGTGTTGGAATGACATTTGAGACACGCCCCGATTACTGTAAAAAAGAACATATTAATCGAATGCTTGATTTTGGAGTAACAAGAGTTGAATTAGGTGTTCAAACATTATCTGATGAATTATACCAAAAAATCAAACGTGGACATAGTATTGCAGACGTTATCGAAGCAAATCAGCTTTTAAGAGATTCTGCAGTCAAAGTGGCCATGCACATGATGCCAGGATTATTTTCAAATCAAAAGCAGGACTTGAAAATGTTTAAGCAATTGTTTAGTGACGACAATTTCAAACCAGACATGCTTAAGATTTACCCATGTCTTGTTACCAAGGGAAGCGAATTATATGATTTATGGAAAGAAAGAAAATATGAACCATATAATGATGAGGAAGCCATTGAGTTAATTACAAAAGTTAAAGCTATCCTGCCAAAATGGGTAAGGACTATGAGAATTCAAAGAGATATTCCATCAACCCTTATTGAAGCCGGCGTTAAGAAATCCAACCTTGGAGAACTTGTTTACAATAATTTAGAAAAAGAACACATCAATTGCCAATGCATACGTTGCCGTGAAATAGGCCATAAAAAAACATCTAGAGAATATAATTTAGATGATTTTGAACTATTTAGAGAAAGCTATAAAGCATGTGAAGGGGATGAATTTTTCCTATCAATTGAAGATGTTAATGAAGAAAGTATAGCAGGATTTTTAAGATTACGTTTACCTTCAAAAAATCATTTCCGAAAAGAAATCACCGACACCACCGCACTTGTTCGTGAATTACACGTTTATGGAAATATGATTAAAATAGGTGGTAAAAATCCTAAAATTGGCCAACATACCGGATTTGGTGAGAGATTACTTAAAGAAGCTGAAAATATTGCTATTGAAAATGGAAAAGATCAAATGGCAATCATCAGTGGAATCGGATCTCGAAATTACTATCGTAAATTTGGTTATGAAAAGATTGGTCCTTATATGATGAAAACATTATTATGAAAATATTTAAATAATATGTTCGTATATATACTAACTAATTGAGAGAGTGTTATTATGTATAATATAAAAAATTCAAAACAATTAGCAAGTTTAATTAACTACACTAATTTGAACAATATGATTACTGAAAGTGAAATGAAGGAATTTCTCGAAAAAGCAAAGGAATTAAACTTTAATTCAGTAGTTATTTCACCAACATATGTACCGTTAGCAAAAGAAGTATTAGCAGACAGTGACATTAAAGTTGGAAGTGTTGTAGGATTTCCATTAGGTTTTGAAGACACCGAAAGTAAAATTGCAGAAACCCAGGAACTGCTTAAAAAAGGTGTAGATGAAATAGAAATGGTTATAAATTTAAGTCATCTTAAAGATGAAAAATATGACCTAATCGAAAATGAGATTTCACAAATTAAAGAGATTATGGGAGATAAGATATTAAAAGTAGTTATTGAAAGTAAAGCACTTGAAGACTATGAAAAAGCTAATGCTGCTAAAGCGGCTGAAAAATCTGGAGCAGATTTCATAAAAAATTCAACTGGATTTGTTTCACCTAATCATATCTTTGAAAATGTGAATGACATCAATCTTATACAAAAATATGCTCCAAAAATAAAAATCGAAATTTACGGCGGAATTGACGAGTATAAATTTGCAAATCAAATATTAACCGGAGGAGCTGATTTAATTGGCAGTAACAAAGGTTATGAAATCGTCAAAAGATACAAGGATTTAAGAGAAAACACTCAAGTAAAACCCAAACCAATAACACTAACCAAAAAGGACTGAATTAAAAAAAAACCCATCACCAAAATTAATTTTTTAAAAAAAAACTGATTTTAAAATAATTGCTAAAATAAAACAAAATTAGTAAAATAGAATGCCATGGGCCGGACTTGAACCAGCGACATCCAGATCTTCAGTCTGGCGTTCTCCCATCTGAACTACCATGGCATATGGACCGAACGAGATTCGAACTCGTGATCTCCTCCACGTCAAAGAGGAATCATACCCCTAGACCACCGGTCCTATACAACATAATATAGTTAGGTTAAACTAATATATAAAGTTTTCTCAGTTGTGATAGAACAAGAAGTGAAAAAAAATAAATTTGAATAAAATAAAAAAAATTGACCAAGAAAATGGCCAATAGATTTTATTATATAAAGCTTTTTTTGAAAATAAACAACTAACAAATCTATTTGATTGCTAATTTGATATCTTCAGCTTTTACAGTTTTTCTACCAGCGTGGCGTGCGAAATTTACAGCTTTTTGTGCGATTTCGTCACCTTTTTCTTCTAATGCTTCAGCTAATGCAATTTTTGCATCATCACTAATTCTTTGTGCGCCAGCATTTTTTAAGATACGACCGACTGGTGCGATTGGTAATTCACTCATAATTACACCTCCAATTAAAAGATAGTACCCAATAGTATATAAAGGTATCGGTAAAACTCAATATTAATCGCTCATATTATACCATATGAACTATTAGAATATACTTTTGAATATTGAAAAAAAATATAGATATTATAAAAATTTAAAGGTTAAAAATTAACCTTAAAATAAAAATAAGAATACTTAGAAAAATTAAAAATTTTTCCTACAATAATTCGCTTTTAAGATAAGTTGAGGTGGCTTCAGTGATTTTTACATCAACAAAAGTTCCTAATTGAGCATCATCAACAATCACTGGAATATATGAATTTGTTTTAGCTATAAATCCACCTTTTGAACCTTTTTCTACAACAAGCACATTTTGGATAGAATCAATTAATTCCTTGTTTTCATCTTCAGTTATCTGTGATTTGATTTGAGATAAAAATTTTGATCTTTTCTTCATTACATCACGAGGAATCTCTTCAAGTGATGATGAAATTGCTCCTTTCCTATGTTGGTATTTTGACAAATGTATCAGACTTGGTTTGATTTCTTCAAGCAATTTTACAGTTTCATCAAAATCATCGTCACTTTCTGTCGGATAACCTACAATAATGTCGACTGCAAGTGCAATGCCCGGAATTTCATTTTTGAATTTTGAGACAATATCCTTATATTGGGAGATATTATGACCTCTTCTCATTTCAGAGAGTACCTTATCACTTCCACTTTGCACCGGCAAATGTATAAAATCATATACCTTCGGATGTTTCATCGCATCGATTATTTCTCCAACATCATTTAAAATATTTTTAGGATGCATCATTCCAACACGAACTTTAAAATCTCCTTTTAAATTAGCCACTTCTTTAATTAAATCAGATAGTTTTTCACCACTATCCCGACCAAATGCTGCAGTATCCTGAGCAGTTAACTGTATCTCACATGCCCCATTATCAATAGCTCTTTGCGCTTCAGCAACAATATCGGCAATTGGATAACTGTTTAAAGGTCCACGAGCAAAACGAGTACAGCAAAATGTACATGCTCCAAGACAACCTTCACAAATTTGAATGATATGAATTAAACTATCATCCATCACTTTTGGAACATTAACTTTAGATTCTTTAGAAAAACCTGTTTCACGAACAATATCTCCACAATAAGTGGAATTAACGACATCAGCAGATTTGTTTAATTGATGCGGACCAATCCAAGAAATGTTCGGACCAATCTTATCCAATTTTTCAGGATCAATTTCAACCATACATCCGCCAACAATGATTTTCTTATCAGGATGTTCCTTTTGAAGTTTCTGAATCCTATAGGTCATCTTATCTTCAGTAGGCAACTTAACATAACATGTATTCACAATAACAACATCTGCTTCCTCAATACTGTCAACAATATCAATATCATTTTCCTGCAGATTTCCTGCAATGATTTGTCCGTCAGCCTGATTAAAAGTACAACCGTAAGATTCTATAAAAACTTTCATTTTATCCCATTATTCTGTTTTTTTGAAAATATTTTTTGTTAAATCATAATCATAATTATTGAATTTAACCGGTTTTGAATAAACCCTTTTAATTACATTCGCTTTTGCAAAACCAGAAGTCAGTTTTCTTTCCTGAGTTTTAATAACATGCACTTTAACTATGTGTTTGTCAATTTTAACAACATCTCCAGGTGCTATTTCAAAATCTCTTTCAAGGTCAAGCTTATAGGAGTCAACTTCACCATGCAAATCCACTGAAAACCCAATACGTGCAGGAATTTCAACAGAAGCTGCCCAAATAGTTTTAACATCTTCCAATTTTGATTCGTTTACCCTTTTATCTGCTACTTCAATACCTGAAACTTCAACCTGACCAAATTCGGTTAATAAATTATCACCAATTCTAAGTTCATCGCTTGGAGATAAATCAATTGTAGTTTTATGAGATTTATCCTGCTCGGAAATGATTAGTCTGTAAGGTCTAGGTTTTTTTAATGAAATAATATCCTTGAAAACATGACCGCAATCTTCACATTTAAGCAAATATTCCTCAGTTAATTTTTTCTTTGTTGTTTTTTGTTTTGAATTTAAAATTTCAATGTCATCTGAACCACAAATTGGACAATCCATTTTCACACCTCCCTAATCAGAATCATTTAAATAATGGTTGACTAATCCACCATCCTCTAAAATAGACAACATGAACTCTTTAAAGGGTTCAAATGTCTTTGACTCGCCAGTGGTTTCATTAACTAAAGTTCCTTTTGACAAATCAATACTGATAATGTCTCCATCATTAGCCCCAATATCTGAAACGATAACCGGAAGTCCAATATTAATCGCATTTCTGTAAAAAATTCTTGCAAATGATTTTGCAACAATTGCACTTACCCCTGCTGTTTTGATAGCTACCGGTGCCTGTTCACGGGATGATCCACAACCGAAGTTCTCATCAGCGACAATAATATCTCCTGATTGAACGTTTTCAGTGAAATCCGGACGTTCCCCCTCCAAGACATGGTCCGCCAAATCCTGAGGATTGAATGTTCTTAGATATCTTCCAGGAATGATTACATCCGTATCGATATTTTCCCCGAAAGTCCATGTTTTTCCTTTAATAATTTCCATAAATATCACTATAAAAAAATTGATTAATAAAAAAACGAAGTATTTGGGAGGCCCCAAATACAAAATAAGTTATTAGGTGATTTTTCTAAATTTTAATTATTCACTTTTTTGTTTTAAAGGTTGAGCGAATTTTTGCTCTACACTTTCACGATACATTGAATTCATGGTACAGAACGGAATGATTCTTCCATCAGGAGTTGCATAATGAATAACACATTTTTTAACTCTGTCTTCATCAAAGTTGAATGGATCCATGAAGTGCATGCATGAAATGAGCATTGAATCTTTTGAGAAATCTCCTAATGCATCGTAAGAACCTTTTGCAAAAACGTTTAATAAAATCTTTGTAATATCAAGATTTTCAGGAGTTCTGCTAGTGTGAACCATCTTTGGAAGATTACCGGTTAAACCTGCTAAAACCCTTTTACGTGAACCGAACTTACCTGATTTAAGTTTTTCATTATATTCTTTTAATTTATTAGCCAAATCCTCAACATCAATAAAGTCTGTAATTGGAATTAGTTTATCCTTGCCAGGACCTTCAGTTCTGTCTCTGAAGACATAAGTTGCAATTCCACAATGTTCATGACAGTTTAATGTAACTTTAGCTGAATCTTCCCCATCAAGCAATGAAATGAACTCCGCAATTGGTTCAACAAATGAAGGTGGATAGAATGCATCCACTGGAACCTGACCGTCAGTAACTTCCTCAATAGCCTTTACGAAGTCAGGAATAGTTATCCTTTGTTCTTCCACATGGTCTGAAGGTGTTCTTCCTGCAAATGAAACAGGCTGGAAGTTTACTCCATAAATGTTTTCATTGTGGTCAAATGCGAATTTGATGATATCTCCAATTTGATGATCATTTATTCCTTTAACTAAAGTCGGTACAAGTACAACTCCCAGTCCGACTTTTCTACAGTTTTCTATAGCCTGAATTTTATCTGGAAGTAAATCTCTACCTCTATTGTTAATGTATGGTTCTGGAGTTACACCATCAAATGCAAGGTAAACTGTATTCAATCCAGCTTCTTTCAATTCTTTTGCAAGATTTTCCCTTTTAGCCAATCTTATACCATTGGTTGCAATTTGAACATGAGTAAAACCTTCTTCTTTTGCCATTTTAACAAGTTCAACAATGTCTTTTCTAACTGTCGGTTCTCCACCGGCATATTGGATTGCTGGACATGGATGAGGTTTAAGGTTTCTTAAATTCCTAAGCATTTGTCTGATTTCATCCTGTGTAGGTTCATATTTGTATCCTGCAACTGCCGCATTAGCAAAACAAATTGGACATCTTAAGTTGCATCTGTTGGTTACATCAATCAAACCTAAAACTGTGGAGGTTTCATGTTTAGAACATAATCCGCAATTGCTTGGACAAGCCGCTTCACCTTCCACACAAGGATTTTCGACTTTTGTTACTGTTGGAATGAAATTTTCCATTTTATCATATAGTTTATCATCACTCCAATATGTATTTACAAATTCCCCATGTTCATCACATGTTTTTTTAATTAAGATTTTGCCGTCTTCGTCGTAAACTTCTGCATCAAGAGGTTTACCACATTCCGGACATAAACTTTTTGTATCTTTTATTTTCAAAAAATCACCTTTCTAGCAAAATTGCAATACTAGCATAAACTTTATAATATTATATATTTAAATTATTGTCATATTTAAAGTTAATTAATATTATATATAGTAGTTTAAACAAAGTTATAGTAAAATATATTTGGAGAAAAATTAATGCAAATAGAAATATTCCTACTGGCATGTCTTACAACATTGTATTTTATACTTCCAGCATACTTTTCAAATGGCGGAGCGCTGGCTTTTGGAGGAGGAACACCACTTGACTTTGGTAAAAGCGACAAAAAAGGTAACCACTGGATAGGAGATGGAGTTACATGGAGAGGACTTATTGCCGGAACAATAATTGGTATAATAACCGGTGCAGTACAGGGATATCTTGCTCCAGATATTATTTCAGAAATTGGCCAATACATAATCACCCCCATAATAACCGATGTAAACAGTGGAATATTAATAGGATTTCTATTAGGTTTCGGAGCATTGCTAGGGGATGCATTAGGCAGTTTCTTAAAAAGAAGACTTGGAATCGGCAGAGGAAAACCTGCACCAATCCTTGATCAACTAGATTTCATAATCGTTGCATTGATACTTGTTTATCCAATTGTTAGATTTGATTGGTTATTTTTAGTGATTGCAATTGCCTTAACATTAGTGATTCATCTAATAGCCAATAGCGGAGCATACCTGCTTGGTTTAAAAGATGTGTGGTATTAGTTTTTATAAAAAAAGTTAAAATAGAAAAATATTAATTTAAATACTTTTCCATCATTACAGCTGTCCCAACAGCCGGTGCAACAGTACACTCATCATCAGATAAAATATCGCCCATGGATTTGACTTCCAAACCTAAAAGTTCAGCTGCCTTTTTATCCAAAATATCCTTGCCCAAACCAGTGGTTACGATTAAATCCAGGTTTTGAGTTTCAACTACCTGCTTGAGTCCATCTGCGATTTGTTCAACTTGCTTTTGATGAATGAACTCAGACATCTCAACAATGTCATCCATTGAAAGCATTTCCAAATCAGCACATACCACACGTGCGATTCTTCTTGCACAATCAACTTTGGATTTGCCTTCACCGTCAAAGGTATCGCAGATATAATCCTTTTCGGTGATTAAGTCCAAGACCATGTAAACGTCAGCGGTTTGTGCAAATAATTCACTAGCTACACGATACTGCCTGCCATTTAACTCAACCTTATCCAGAAAACTTGCAAGATTGGTTCTTAATGTACCAGTATATACCAGCTCTCCGGTAGCGGATCTGTCAAAGTCTGATTTTCCGATTGCACATTCCTTACCGTCCTTAATTGGTATGATGTCAGTAGTAGTACTTCCAGTATCTATGAAAATGCAGTTGTCTGATATCAATGTGGCAATTTGAGCGGTTGCAATCCAGTTGGCAGCTGCTGCCTTAAGTGGAGTTTTTTCAATTTCTGCTTTTGAAAGCATTCCATCCACTCCGACATAAGCAATTGGACATGTGAATGTTTCTTCACATTTTTTTACAACATCCAATACACCATCCTTTTTGGTGTCATATGCATCAACCAGCTCTGCAGTCATTGATATTCCCACAGCATCAATTTCTGATACAGGACAGATATTTTCAATCAATTCAATTAAAACTGTTGATAAGTCATCATTATTGCTCCACATTGGAAGGTATGCAAAATCAACTTCAATGTTTTTTATTTCACCATCATTAAAGTCAATTATTGCCAAATCTGTATTAGCACCGCCAATGTCAAAACCAGCTATTTTCATAATTATATTCTCCTAATTTCCAATGATTCTCCAGATTTTTTAAATTCAACCTCACCATCTAGAGAAATATCCAAATCATCAATTGTTGTTTTACCGTCAATCACATCTATTATGCTTTTGGCAATGTTAAAGTTTGTAATCTTTGCCAAACCCACATAAGGAGTTGTGAATCTTGAGTTAATTTCCAAAAGATACACGGAATATATGTCCTTTTCATCATTATTGATTATCAAATCAACACCGACAAATCCTTTAAGACCCTTAATTGCCTCAACTGCATTAACTGCAATTTCAAAAGCCTCATCTTTAAATTTATTCTGATAAGGTATTTTACCTCCAAGATATCTTCCCTTATCATCTTTGAGTTCAACAAACTGCTGGTTTAAGCTGATTGGAATTGCCTTTTTGCCATCTGAGATTAAACTGACGCTGATGTCAACTCCATCAATATATTCCTGAACAAGAACACGTGAGCCCGGCTTGAATATCTTATCCAAATCAATGGTTAAATCCTCAATCTTTTCTATAATTACAATATCTTCACAATCCACGCCCATCAACGGTTTTATTATCAGTTTCAATGGAGTCAATGGGTCTTCTGACTGCCATTTTTCATGAAGGTTTTCGATTGCCCTTTTCCAGTATCCCTTTGGGTCAATCTTAATTCTGAATGATCTTGGCTGAGGCACATTAAGCGGAAGAGACTCATATGTTTCATACTTATCTGATGTTTTAAGGCAAGCTTCAGCAGATGAAGTGTATGTCATAACATTGCTGTCTTGTAAAATCTTTGTAATATTGTAGAGATTATTGTCGTTTTCTGCAGCTATGAAAATCGCTTTATTATAGTTTACTGCATTGTCTGAAAGCCAATCGATAATGTTTTCATCAATGAGTATTGGATTGACATTTTCATATTTTTCAACGGTTTTTTCATATGATCTGTTTATGACCAAATCAATTTCAAAATCAGACAAATCATTTAAAAGTGCAAAAATAAGCTCTTCAGCTTCTGAAATTATACATTTGTCCTTTTCACCGGAAGCAGTGAAATATTCAAATACCAATATTGAATCATTCTCTTTTGTCATAAGTAATCATCATTCCATTTAAGTTCAAATCTTCTGCTGGAAAACGCATTTCATCACCATCATACACCATATGAATCAATGCATTTTCATTTTCTTCAAATTCACCAACAGTTATGTCTTCAGTGACATTTGCCATTTTTCGTGTAAATGAAGTCATTATGTCTTCCGGAGCAGTGATGTTCAACAATCCTCTTTCATAATAATCCTCAATTGCATCAACAGTCAATTTAGCTGAATCCCCCATACCATAAGGGTTTGGTGCATTTCTCATTTTTTCTGCAAATTCCTTATCATTCAATATTCTGTTTGCATTTTCAAGGATTGCTTGCTTATTGGAACCGACAAGAATATTTCCTCCAGCAGTTACAGTTTCTGGACGTTCAGTATTGTATCTTAATGTTAATGCAGGAACATCCAGTGTGATTGCCTCTTCCTGAAGCCCGCCAGAATCTGTTAATATTAGTGTAGATTTGGAAGTTAAAAGCAGGAAATCCAAGTATCCTAAAGGCTTTACAATATGAACATGTTCAAGGTCATTCAATTCATCAAAAAGTCCAAAGTTTTCAAGAGTATTTTTAGTTCTTGGATGAATAGGGAAAATAATGTTCATGTCACTTAATTCCTTTAAAGCGCCGATTATATTAATCACCCTCTCCTTAACATCAACGTTTTCTGCCCTATGCATGGTCAATGTTAAGATATTATCCATATTCTCAATATCCAAACTTGCAAGAGATTCCTCTTCAAAACCTCTTTTTTTAGCAATTTCCAAGTGTCTAAAACAGGCATCAACAACAGTGTTTCCTGTGATAATCAAGTTTTCATGTGAAAATCCTTCAGCCAAAAGATTGATTGCTGATTGTTCTGTTGGAATGAAATACATTGCGGAAGTTACATCTGCCACCCTACGATTCACCTCTTCAGGCATAGTCATGTCAAATGAGCGAAGTCCCGCTTCAACGTGACCTATTGCAATGTGCAGTTTAGATGCAACAAGCGCACCTGCTAAAACTGCATTTGTATCTCCCTGAACAAGTACAATATCAGGTTTTTCTTCTAAAAGAACTTCCTCAATCCCTTGCATCATCAGCCCTGTTTGTTTTCCATGAGTGCCTGATCCAACATGAATATTATAATCCGGAGTAGGTATTTCCAAATCTCTAAAGAAATTATCAGACATTTCCTTGTCATAATGCTGACCAGTATGTAAAACAATCTGATCAATGCCTCTTTTTGATATTTCATCAATAATTGGTGCCATTTTAATGATTTCTGGCCTTGTTCCTAAAATTGTTGCTATTTTCATAAATATCACTAGATTAATTTGCAGTATTATAATTACCGATTAATATTGAACAGAATACAAATCCAAAAGATGTGCAGACTGCAATTATTGCAAGATTTAAAATAAGAATCCTTAACGGGGAAAACTTATCGAATTCCACTTCATCATTACGCAATTTCGCATATACTCCAACCAATGTTGAGATGAATGTCATGATAAGAGTAGTTATTACAATCCATTGGACAATAATGAACCATAAATCCGGATTATCATGACCGATTCCCAGATAAATTCCTAATGCAAAACCTACAATAATTGTAATAATCATTAATTTTTCATTAGCTTTTTGTATTATATCCATAAATAACCTCAATATTAATTATTTACATAAATCATTTAAACTTTTTATCATTGATTCGCGAATTGCATATTTTTTTTGTAAATTTGTAAGAGAATCAGTGAGATTCCTTCTAAATCTCTCACATGCATAATCATCATATGTAAATTTGATTCCATCATATTGAATGTCCATCAAAATCAAGTAATCAGGTTCAGTAACCTTTATATATGCCCTTGGCTCATCTTCTCTCGGATTCAGTAATCTTTCAACTTCATCCAAATCCATCTTACCGTTTGCAACATCTATAAAGACACGCATCATTTTACGAACCATATTCCATAAAAATGACTCCCCGTAAATGTCAACAAAAATTGGAGTTATTGTATCATGGAGATTAGGGAATTCTCTCTTGTGATAATCATTCAATTCAACCTTATTGATTTTAATGTCATCAATTGTACGTGTGGTTGTTTTCTGGAATCGTTTTGTGAAATTGGTGAAGTTATGAGTTCCCTTAAAGACTTCAGCACATTCATTTAGCTTATCGATGTCAAGGTCCTGAAATAACATGTAGCGGTATTGCCTCATCTGAGCATACCTTGGCTTAAAAGCATATCGGACAGGAGCACTAGCAAGAATTTGAATATCATCCGGCAAGGAATTGTTAATCTCATTAACTCTTACTTCCTTTTCTGACTGAAAGCTGATTACATTACCTAGACTGTGAACTCCCGCATCGGTTCGTCCTGCAATTCTGAAACGGGATTTTTTCAAATCATCAATGTAATCCAGTTTTCTTAGATGGTAAATCAATTCCTCTTCCACGGTCCTTAGATTAGGCTGTCTTTGAAAACCATGAAAATTTGTTCCAATATATCCGATTTTTAGTGCTGTTCTTTTCATTAATAATTATTTTTAAATTAATATAACATAATTGTTATGATTTTGAATTGAAGTTGAAACTAAAGAGTAGTTAATTTTTTGATTGAGAATAGCTTTATCCATGTGTACTGTTTGCAGTTCATTGTTTGTATCGATTGTTATATTAAATCCCATTTTTTTCCAAAAATCAATGGCTCCCGGAAGAGTTTTGTGTGTGTGAAGGTAAATTTCATTGTAATTATTTTCACATGAAAATCTTTCAACTATTCTAAAAAGCATTGATGCAATGCCACATCTTCTGTATTTTTCATCTACGAATAATCTCCAAATACTGGAGGTAGTTTCTTTTGAGTATTTTCCTTTGAATTCATTGAAATTCTTATCATATGCCCTAAGTCCTATAGTGGCAATGATTTCATCATTTTCATTTGTTGCAATGTAAAAATTATTTCTTTGAGGAGAAATATAATATTCATTTAAATTTTTTATGTCCATATGAAACTCCGGAACATAATCATATCCAAATTCTTTTTTAATTTGAGAAAACAATAATTTTTGAACATTATTTATTTGATCCAAATTATTTTCCAATGTTTTAATTGAAATATCCATATTAAAACCTTCCAAAAAAGTATTACTTTTTCGACTAAATTTAACGAATTAGTAATACTTTAAAAATAAAATTATAAAGTTATTACTTTTTTAACTAAATTTAAAGATTTAGTAATACTCTATTTTAAATTTAAACAACTTTAATAATGATAATGAATAAAATAATATATAAAATTTGTTATTTATAGTGTGGTAAAAATGAGCTGTTACAAATATTGGGGAAAACTAGAAGAAATTGCTAACAAATTATCATCATATGGTGATTTGGACAAATACGGTAATTCAGAACTTGACGACATAAACATTGATGAAATCATTGAAATCCTGGATGATGTTGAAATCATTGCCCACGACAAGACAATTGACTTTGATTCTGCAAAGCACATCCTGGATGATGAGAAGATGAACAGGGCTTTAAAGCTGATTCGTAAATTCTATGTCTACATTGGAGCCAGACTTGAAACAGAAAACGCCTTGAAGATATTGGAATCTGAAAATCCAAAAGAAACCCTTGATTCATTTCATTTCTATGACCGTTATATTGGACTTGTTGAAAACGAAAGCCAATTGGCCAAATTCAATGAAGATAAAACTTTCGTATTTTTAGGATCAGGACCATTGCCTTTAACATTGATAATGTTCAATATGGTTTTCGGATGCAAATGTATCGGTATCGAGCAGCAGGAAGATGTTGCAGAACTTTCAAGAAAAGTTTTAAAGAAATTAGAACTTGACAATGATATTGAGATTGTTGTTGGTGATGAAACCACAATCAAGGATTTGGATTATGATATTTTAATGGTTGCTGCATTGGCTGAGCCAAAAGACAGAGTGTTTGCAAATATCTGGGAATATGTTAGTGAAAAAACACCGGTGATTTACAGAACCTACACTGGAATGAGAGCAATATTATATTCTCCGGTTCTTGACAAGGACACCAGGGGTTTTCATAAGGAGGTTATGATGCTTCCTTCAGGCAAAACAAATAACACATCAGTCCTTATTAGAAAAATCGATTAAAATTTATAGTTCGTTCGCCAAAATTATTGGCGAACAAATAACTAAAAAAGGAAAAAAAGAGAATGAATTAATTAAACACCATTAATCTCATTAAAATACAAAATATCATCACATATTACTTCAAGCAATTCAATATCATGGCTAACAGCCAGTATTCCAATGTTATTTGCCTTTGCATGATTGATGAGTGCTTCCCATATCTGCACTTGTGTCAATGCATCAAGCATGGTACTTATCTCATCGGCAATGATGAATTTTGTTTTTGGATTAAGTGATCTCAATATGCTGAAACGCTGAAGTTCACCACCGGACAGTTCATTTGGCCAACGTGTCAGCCAGTTTTCTTTCAAACCGAAAGTGTCCTTTAGCTCCTGAGGAGGATTCCATGATTCCTTCAGTACCTTTTCCATTTTCCATTTTGGATTCATGGTCTTTTCAGGATGCTGGAAAATCAGCTGCACAGGATAGAAATCCTTATCAGATATCTTTTCACCGTCAAGAGATACTTTACCTGAATAATTGGTAATGTAACCCGCCATTACTTTACATAATGTTGATTTACCGCTTCCACTATCTCCAATCAATCCAATTATTTTATTGCTGTCAAGGGATAGGGAAATATCCTTCAGTATCTGTCTTTTTTTATTGTAGGAAAATGAAATGTTTTCTGCCTTAAGATTCATCATTAACCTCCTTGAAATTAAAGCATCTTATCATAATGCCTTCATGGTTGATTAATTCCGGTTTTTCATCTCTGCATTTGTCCAGACGTACGGAACAGTTTTCATAATACGGACATCCTGCAACCTCATCCAATGGCTGTACTCCTTCAGCATAATTGAAACCGTTTCTTGGCAATGCATCAATCAAAACCTTAGTATATGGATGCAGAATATTCTTTTGATTTTTGAAGTTTTCGGCAGTGTTGACTTCAATCACATAGCCTGAATAAAATATTGCAATCCTGTCCGCTGTTTTTAAGGCAACATCAATCTCATGAGTAATAAGTAAAACGCCTTTGCCCTGTTCTTTTAAGTTTTTAATGTCCTCAATAGTTTCCTTTACGCTTTGTGAATCAAGACCTGGTGTTGGCTCATCTGCAATTAACAATGTCGGATCATCAATCAGTGCAGTGGAGAGCAATACCTTACGGGCCATTCCACCGGATAACTCGAAGGGATATAAATCATCAACGCTTTCATCCAATCCATAACGGGCAAAGATTTCCCTTTGTTTGATTTTTTTAGCGTCATGCTCATCATCATCCTTGCATTCTCCAATTGCCTGCTCTGAAACTTTCATAAGAGGATCAAGGAAATTCACAGACTGTGGAATCAGACATATTTCACTGCCCCGTAATTTTTCCTTCAATGATTGTGTTAAGACTGCATCTTTATATTTTATTTCACCTGTCACATGGGAGTTGTATGGTAAAATTCCCAGGATTGAGTGAGCCAAAAGACTTTTACCTGAACCGCTTGAGCCCAGTATTGCTACAATTTCTCCTTCATCAACATCAATTGTCAAATCAGATATTACTTTCAAATCGTGCCTGTTCAATCCTTCCACGTATTGTGTGAAGGATATTGATAAGTTATTTACTTCCAATAAGATTCCCATAATACCACCCTAGTTATTTGCCTCTGAAGGGTCAAACAATCGTTTCAGATTATCTCCCATTATATCAAACAGTAATACCACAATCAGCAGTGAAACACCTGGGAAGAATGCAAGCCACCAGGCACCCATTGCAAGATATGACATTGATTCTGACAATATGATACCGATTGCAGGTTCATGCGGTGACAAACCGAAGCCGAGGAATGTTACACTTGACTCGTGCATGATTGCATGAGGGAATACAAGCAATGTTCCTACAAATATCTGGGACAATATCAAAGGCAGGATATGTTCCTTTGCAATCCATAATTTGCTTCTTCCAAATTTTGAAGATAATTCCACAAATTCTGATGTTTTAATCTGCAGCACCTCTGCTCTTAAAACTCTTGTAAGGTTTACCCAGTGTGAGAATGCAACTGCCATTGTTACACCGAATGCCCCTTTACCGAAACCGATTGAAATCATCATAATCAGCAGGATATGAGGTATTGAAGCAAACAGGTCAATCAGCCATGAAACGAATGTGTCAGTGTATTTGTTGACACTTGCAAGAAACGCCAATAATGTTGCAATTATACTTGAAAGTATTGAAGCCCCAAGACCAATGACAATACTTAGACTTAAACCTTTCAGGGTTCTTATGAACATGTCCCTTCCCATCCAATCGGTACCGAATGGGTGTGCGAATGAAGGTGCCTGCATTTTTATAGTAAAATCTGTCGGCAAATTAGCATCGATTAATGTTCCGCTAATGAAAATTATCGCTAAAACAAGTGCAGTGAGTGCTATAGTCAATATTGTTTTCTGCCTTAAATTAAGGGATGCAAACAATCCCCTGTTGTACCATGGCATTTCACTCATCGTCCTCACTCCTTATTCTCGGATCAACATATTTATAAATGATATCTGCAATGAAATTTCCTGCAAAAACGAATATTGTACTTACAATAACAATACCCAATAATAATGGAACATCAGACCTGAGTCCTGCAGCCACTGTTGCCTGACCTATTCCAGGATATGCGAATACCTGTTCTACAAGTATTGTTCCACCGAAAAGTTCGTTGAATGACAAGAACTGTATTGATATTGCGGGAAGCAGAATATTTCTTATTCCATGGTTTTTAATCATTCCCCAAAAGCTTTCACCTCTTGCTTTTGAGAAAAGGAAATAATCACTTTTCTTAACGCTTATAAGCTTATCTCTTGTATACATTGTAAGGGACGCTATTCCAACAATACTTAATGTGAATGCAGGAAGAATCAGCCTATACAGCCATTGCCAGAATGTTACAGTATCCGAAAGCTGTCCAATCGGAACTGAAAGCCCTATTGGGAACCATCCCAAATACACTGAAAATACCATTAAGATTACTAAACCTATCCAGAATGTAGGTGAAGACTGTAAAATGTAACAATAAGTTTTAATTGCCTTATCAATCCATGTTCCTTCTTTAGCACCGGCAATTACTCCTAATCCAAAACCAACAATTCCAGATATTACCCAAGACACTATCATAAGAGTAAATGATGCGGTGAACTTTTGTGCAATCACTTCAGTAACAGGCACCCTGTAAATCAATGAAAATCCCATGCTTCCGGATGCCAATGTCTGAAGCCAGCCCAATACTCTTTCGGTTAATGTTAAATTTGTTCCCCAATACTCCCCGACAATTGCAAGCTGTTCCTGGCTGACTATTCTTTGGCCAAGATATGCTTTTACAGGATCTATTGGAGAGAGTTGTACGATTATAAAACTTATTGCTGCAATGACAATTAATAAAATTAGTAATCTTACGGCTTTAAATCCTAAAAATTTCACTAATTTTTTTGTATTAATTTTAATCAACTCTAATAATTATTAAAAAAAAGAAAAAAGAATGATTTGTGAAAACAAATCATTTATGCTTCAGTTTCGTTTACACGTTTCCAATCGTAGATGTTACCCCAGATATCTCCACCGTGTGGATAGATGAGGTGAGTGCTGTTGGAAATGTCCAAGTCGTCACTTACGAAGTAGGTGTAGTCCATTGTTCCAACCCATAGGAATGGATAGTTGGAATTTGCTTGTTGAGCAGCTTGTGACCAAGTGGAGTATGAAGCATTAAGGTCTTGAGCCATTGCCGCATCAATCAATGAATCTACAGCAGTGTCGTTAAGTGCTTCAGGGTTGTCATAACCTACTGCTGCTACTTCTGAGTCATATTGGTGTTGGATTTCCATTGGATCTGCTGAACCGAATCCCCATACTACACCTTGACTGTATTTGTTAGGGTCGATGTCATCCCAGCTTCCTCCAACAGGATTAATATCAATACCGATGTCTTTAGCTTGTTCAGCTACAGCCACTGCAATTGCTTGTCTTTCAGATGCCTGTGAGTTGTAGTATATATCGAATGCTGCAGGTTGACCGTCTTTTTCCACGATTCCGTCACCATCAGTGTCTTCCCATCCTGCTGCTTTGAGAACTTCTTTTGCTTGGTCAACATCGCCGTCTTTATAGGTTGATTCAAAGGACCATGCTAATTGATCAGCTACACCATTGTAGTTTACATCACCATAACCGTTTAATGCTCCTTCGAGCAATGTTTCTCTGTTGATTCCAATGTTTAATGCTTCTCTTATTGCAGGGTCTCCGGTTACATTGTTACCGATAGTGATGTTGTCTTCACTTAATTTACCGGTGTCCATTTGTGTTGGCAAGGATATACCACGTACATCAATGGAGTCGAAGTATTCCATATGGTAACCGTCAACTTTTTCATCTGCATATGACACTTGCACTTCAGCAATGTCAACATCACCGTTTTTAACTGCTGCAAATGCTGCATCCGGATCAAGGAATAAGTTGGTTATTTTTTCAAAGTATGGTTCTTCTCCATAATAGTCAGGGTTTTTCTCAAGGATGTATTGTTGACCTTTATCCCATTGAGCTAGTTTATAAGGTCCTGAACCGATTGGGTTTTGACCGTAAGAGTTTTCGTCATATCCTTCTTCAGGAACGATTCCCACATCAGTCAATTTGTTTATGAATGTTGAATCCGCTTTGTTGAGTTTGAATACAACTTTATCTCCATCCGCTTTGGCTTCATCCAATGAGCTTAAATCTGCTCCTTCACCTAGTTCTTTAGCTTTGTTGTATGAGAATGCTACATCATCTGCTGTTAATTTTGAACCGTCTGTGAAGTTTACATCGTCACGGATTGTTACTGTGTATTCTTTGAAATCGTCTGATATGCTGTAATCGGTCGCCAAGTCATTTACGAAATTATTGTCTTTATCTCTTTTAAGAATTGTACTTTGTATAAGAGGTTCTGTTCCGGAATCATGGTATCCCCAACCGTGCATTGGGTCGAAACCAAATTCTGGTTCTTCACCGTGAGCAGCAACACATGTAACTAATTCGTTAGCTGCATGTTCAGTGCTTCCCCCACCTAATGCGAAGGCAGCTATACCGATCACTGCAATAACTGCTACAACTGCTGCTATAATATATTTTGTGTCCATTTTATATTCCTCATTAAATATTAAATTAAAGTAATATCCATGATTGTATTACTTTTTTGTTTAAAATTATGTAATTAGTAATACTTATTTATTAAATGATATTACAATAAATAATATTAATCTTAAAGTATTTAATAATTACTATTGAAAATTTTCAAATACAAAAAATGATGAAACAAAAACATGCATTAAATTGAAAATACAACTGTTAAAAAATAAGTTAATTGATTAATGTATGCTAAAAAGTTACGATGATACAATTAAAATAAATGAATTCATTAAATCATGAAAAAGATTATATGAAATATAGATTATTTAAAATAATTTCTTAATCTCCCAATCAGCCCAAAGCATGGTAAGATTATTAGAAACAACTTCACCCAGTACAATGCCCATCCAGGCTCCCCACACACCATAACCCAAAACAACAGCCAAAAGATAAGCAAAAAATATTGTAAAACCTGTTTCTCTTATTATTGTCTGAAACATTGCAGTTATCCCTTTACCAATGCCCTGGAAAACATAAGTTGATGGCACTCCTGCAGCCATGGTCGGATAATAGATTACAATCCATGCAAGGAATGCCGTAAGCTCACCTGCAATCCTGACACTGCTTCCTGATGAAGCAAAGATGGATGCAATTTGTCCTGCAAAGACGTTGGTTAAAATCATAACGATTATGCCTAAAACCAGAGATACTTTCATTGCGTACCTGTGGGCAATCTGAATGTTTTTAAAATTGCGGGCACCATAGTTTGCTGCAATAACACTTATAAGTGCTGTTCCAATAGCCAAAATCGGTGTTGTTCCAATTATTACAATCCTCCATCCGGTTGAGTAGACCGCCACGGAATCTGTTGAGCCGACAAAGGCAAGAAGGGCTGAAAATACTGCTGCAAAAAATGCGTTGTTTAAAAGCTGGATACTTGCAGGCAAACCCACTTTTACAATATCAATTGAAATACCTCTTTTAAAATTGAAATTGCTTAAATTAGGTTTCAGATAAGTGTCCCTTTTAACGTAAAACCAATAGATTAAAATCAAAATTACAAATAGAGCAGAAATTAGTGTTGCAACAGCAGCACCCTCAACTCCCAAATTTAAAGTATAGATAAAAATAGGATCTAAAATCATGTTAAGTATTGCTGATGCAATCATGGCATACATCGGCCTTGTAGTGTCCCCCTCACCTCTGAAAATCCCATACAATGCATTTGAAAGAATAACCAGTATTGAACCTGAAATAATGATTAAACCATAATCTGTCGCATAACCGATGGTCTGACCGGCACCCATAACCTCAAGTATTGGATTTAGGAAAATCAGCAATAGAGCTGTTATAACTATTGAAATGACAATATCGATTAAAATTGAATGAATTGAAGCATTATCTGCTTTTTGTTTATTTTCTTCACCCAAATATTTTGATATTGCAAATGCCGCACCAGACCCTAAACCGTTTCCAAAGCCAACAAGAATCATGAATATTGGTGTGAAAAATCCGACTCCTGCAAGGGCATCTGCTCCAAGACCGGACACCCAAGCGGCATCAATTAAGTTATAAAAACTGGTGATTAGTAATGATACAATCAAAGGTATAGACATCTTTATTAATGCCTGCTTTGGATTTCCAAGCATTACCTCCACATTATTTGAATTATCATTACTGTTCATAACTAATAATTAAAATTTATTCAAATATAAATTTAATTACTAATTATTTTTCTAGACTCCTCATCCAACTCCTAAAAATTGGCTTTAAAATCATCAAGAATTGTTCAAAATTATCAAATTTTCCAATAATGAAATTTAACAAGTTAATAATTTTACAAAGTAGACAACTTTTCATGCAAATGAGAAAAATAGAATGTATAAAGAATATTTAGTTAAAAAATAAGTTTAAATTAAAAATAAGTGATTAAAGAATAGATTTAACTATTCTTTTTTCTCAACATAGATTTCCTGGCCATTTTGAGCAGATGCATCATAAACAATGTCTTCAGCGTTTTCTTTCATGTCCTGAAATGTTTCTTCTGCATCTTTTTTAGCTGAGATAACGCCAGCCATTCCTTTTGTAGCCAAGTCTTTTGTAGTTTGTGAAGTTAGGATTTTTGCTCCAATAACTGCTGTTGCAATTCCTCCGGCAAAGAGAAGAGCGTGTTTGTGTTGCTCCACAAATGGAGCTATTTTTCTGTGTACCATCAAATCACCCGATTGATTATTCTTCATCTGCGACTTTTTCTTCTGCATCCGCTTTGATTTCAGCGAGTTTTTCTTCTGCATCTGCTTTAACTGCTAATGCTTCTGCAACGCAATTGGTTGTTGCTTCTTTTACTGCTTTTGATTCGAGTACTTTTTTTCCTATGATTGCAGCTGCTACTCCGCCTGCGAAAACTAATGCGTATCTGTGTTCGATTGCGTGATCCATTATTTTTTTGTATACCATATTTAAACCATCCTTTTTTTAATTTTTTAGTCATTCCCCAATTGTGTAATATATTATTTATTGCACCTAAATTTTTTTATCCTCAATAAGTAGTCTCATCTACTATAAAATTAAATTAAAACTAGTATATAAATTAATCGGTTTTATATAGTTTTTTAGGTTAATCTAAGAATAATTATTTAGTTATACCAAATTTAAGCTTGTCTAAATTATTTAAAAATTTAGTTATTCCGAAAAAAATAAATAAAAAAATAAGAATTAGAATAGTGGGTCTTTCACCATTCCGATTCTGAATGAATTTAAAATTACCAATAATGTCAATCCTAAATCCCCGAAACCTACAGACATCATCAGTGTGATGATACCTAAAATTGCAAGTATTACACATAGCAGTTTAACTGCAATAGCAACAGTAATGTTCTGCTTGATGATTCCCATAGTCTTATGAGACAATGAGAACAAGTATGGGAGTTTTGAGATGTCATCCTGCATCAGAGCAACATCTGCTGTTTCAATAGCCACATCAGAACCTGCTGCACCCATTGCAATACCTATGTTTGCACGTGCAAGTGCCGGTGCATCATTGATTCCGTCACCAACCATTGCAACATCCCCGAATTTGTTTCTTATTGTATCAAGTATGTTCAATTTGTCTTCAGGCAGGAGGTTGGAATATACATAGTCGATTCCGATTTCATCCGCTACGCTTTTGGCAGCAAGCTTATTGTCCCCGGTAAGCATTACTGTTTGAACTCCCTTATCTTTAAGGTCATTGATTACTTCTGAAGCGTTTGATCTGATTTTATCAGATACTGTGATTATACCCAATACTTTTTCACTATTACCGATGAATACTATGGTTTTTCCTTCACTTGAATACCGGTTTATTTCATCTCTTGAAATGTCGAAGCTGCTTCCTTCAATCAGGGATTCATTAGCTGCATAATACTCACTACCATCAATTGTTCCAACGATTCCTTTACCAGGCACGTTTTTGAAGTCTTCAATTTCTTCAAATTCAATATCATTCATTGTTGCATGATTCACGATTGCCTGTGCAATTGGGTGGGAGGAATTGTGTTCCAGAGAAGCTGCGATTTTAACGATTTCATCTTTTGAGCAATTTTCATCCAATACTTCAACATCACTCAATTCAAGTTTCCCTTCAGTTAAAGTACCGGTCTTGTCAAAGATGACTGCTTTAACGCCACGCATTTCCTCAACATATGTACTTCCCTTAATCAATACACCGTTTTTGGTAGCTGAAGTAATTGCAGACACCATACCTACAGGTGTGGATATTAAAAATGCACATGGACATGAAATTACAAGCAGTGAAAGTGCCTTATAAACCCAATCAACCAAAGGTTGACCGAACAGTAACGGTGGAATGAATGCAACACAAGCTGCTGCAACCATCATTACAGGAGTGTAGTATTTAGCAACCTTTTCAACAAGGGACTCTGTTTCGGACCTGTTGAGTTGTGATCTTTTAACCAAAGTGACGATTTTTGAGATGACTGAATCTTTTGCCCTTTTGGTTACGACAATTTCAAGGTATCCGTCAACGTTAACTGTACCTGAGAACACTTCATCGCCAATTTCCTTAAGTACAGGTACGCTTTCACCAGTGATTGAAGCCTGGTTGATTGAAGATGAACCTGAAATGACATTACCGTCCAATGGAACCTTGTCCCCTGGTTTTACGATTACAATATCTCCAATTTTTACATCATCAACTTGTTTAAGCTCTTCTGAATCACCAACTTTCACCCTTGCGGTTTCAGGTGCGATTTCAACCAATGATTTGATTGAACGTTTTGCACGGTGTTCAGCATAGTCTTCAAGGAACTCTGCAATATAATACAGGAATGTTACTGCTGCACCCTCTTCAGGATGTCCAATAATGAATGAAGCAACACATGCAATACACATCAGCATTGCCGGACCAACAGTGTGCCTTTTAACCAAAGACCTGTAAGCAAGAATTGCTATTTCATAACCTGCAATAATTGCACCCAACATAAATACCAATGTTACGATTGTTGGGTTGACTGATAACCATTCCATAATATGACCTGCTGCAAAACAGATTCCACTTGCAACGATTATTTGAATTGGCCTGTTTGCAATTAAAGGTTTGCCTTCCGCCAATAGCTCTTCGCTGCCATGAGAGTGTTCATGTTCATGGTCGTGGTCATGATCATCATCTGCACAGTCCGGACAACCGCAGATGTTTATTTCAATATCATCATCGTCATGGTCATGACAGCCGCAGTCAGGGTCGGAACATGTGTCTTCCTTTTCATGTTCATGATTATGGTCATGGTCATGGCAATCGCAGTCAGGATCACTGCAGGAATCAGCTTCCTCATGCTCATGCTCATCATGACAACCACAATCATCATCAGTACAAACATCTACTTTTTCATGCTCATGCTCATCAT
>NZ_JAFUHT010000083.1 GCF_017468685.1 Methanobrevibacter sp. | reverse complement strand
AACCGGAAGGCCATGGGTTCAAACCCCATTGGGCCCATGTTACTAAACTTTTATTCATTCGTGTGCTCCGGTGGTGTAGTCCGGCCAATCATTTCGGCCTTTCGAGCCGAAGACTCGGGTTCAATTCCCGGCCGGAGCATTTAAAAAATTTGTAAAGATTTTTAATGGTTTCTATGTATACTTTGTTTTTATAATCGGGGGTGCCCGAGAGGCCAAAGGGGACAGGCTTAGGACCTGTTGACGCAGGTCTTCCAGGGTTCGAATCCCTGCTCCCGCATTTTAACAATTTTTTATTCATTTTTATCATAAATGCCGGGGTAGGGTAGGCGGTCATCCTCCGGGACTGTGGATCCCGGGACTCGGGTTCGAATCTCGGCCCCGGCCCCATTTATAAATCTATTTTTAATTTCATATTACTTTTCAAATGCTCTCTCATTTTATTTATATATGGTTTTAAACAAATTTTTAATTGAGTGTTACTATGGCAAAGAAAGGATCTGCTGAAGAAAGGGATTTGGTACATAAATTATGGGAGAGAAATTTTGCGGCTATGAGAGCTCCTGCATCTGGAGGAGCCACTAAAAGGCCTTTACCTGATGTTTTAGCTGGAAATGGTAAATTATATTTGGCTATTGAGGTTAAAACAACAACAAAAGAAAAAATTTACATTGAAGAGGAGCAAATTACTGCACTCTGTGAATTTTCAAAAATTTTTGGTGCCAAACCATATATTGGAGTTAGATTTAAATATACTAAATGGCTATTTTTAGAACCTCAAAACACTCCAAGAACAAAATCTGGTAATTATCGTGTTGAAAAGGATTATGCTTTGGAGAAAGGTTTTGAAATTGATGAAATAGCTGGTATTGATAAGCAAATGAAATTTGAATAATTGCAAATATTTATATATTATTAAAATTAAAATTATTATTGTATGTTATGTGGGGTTATGGTGTAACCTGGCAGCATCGGGGACTCCAGTTGTCTTTGAAGAAAATATACGCGTAACTGAACAGTACTTGTTGTGATGAACAATTGGAGTACTGAGGCAAGAGACATCCCCGGATTGGGGTTCAAATCCCTATGACCCCATTTTTATACAAAACTTTTTTTCAAAACTTTTAATTACTTTCTTGATTATATTATCATTCATGAGTTCAGTTGTTTTTATTTTAGGTTATAATTATGATTCAAATTATTTTTTGATTGATAATAATATATTGGTTGATACTGGTGCGGGTTTAAACAAGGATTATTTATTCTCTAAACTTCGTGAAAATAATGTTGAACCAACTGATATAGAATTGATAGTAAATACTCATTGTCATTTTGATCATATTGGTGGTAATCATTTCTTTCCTGATGCTAAAGTAGCTATTCATAAACTGGATGCAATTTCAATTAAAAATAAGGATACTTTGGGAACTTCCATGTCTGTTTTTGACAATCCGGGCAATTGCAGAGTGGATATTGAACTTGAAGACGGTGATGAAATTGCTGATTTTAAAGTTATTCACACTCCGGGTCACACTAAAGGTGGGATTTGTCTTTGGGATGGTGAAAATTTAATCTCTGGTGATACCATATTTGCTGGCGGCGGCGTTGGCAGAATGGATATTGGCGGGGATTACCAGGATATGAAAAATAGTGTTAAAAGATTAACAGAGTTGGATGTTAAAAACATCTATCCTGGTCATGGCCCTATAGTTGAAGGGAATGGAAAAGAACATATTAAAATGTCTTATTCAATTCTCTAATTTCTTTGAAACTTTTTTTAGGGTTCCTCTTTTAACAAGTATTGAAACTTTTTCCCCACGACTGATTGTATTGTCCGGTTGTGGGATAATTAATTTACCATTTTGATAAGTAGCGATAATAATATAATCTTTTGATGGTGAAACCTCTTTAAAACGTTTTCCAACAATTTTATCATTTGTAATTGTCATTTCAATGATTTCAGCATCACCTTCACCGAGTGTGGTTAGCTTGGATACTCTAGGATTTGTAACATATTGGGCCAGGTCTCTTGCAGCACTAATCTCTGGGCTGATTACTCTGTCGATTCCCACTTCTTTAAATGCTTCTTCGTGATCAGGATTACTTACACGGGCAATAATTGTTTCAACATCGTATTTTCTGACTAAAATGCATGAAAGAAGGTTTGCTTCATCATTACCGGTTGTTGCTATAAAGAAATCGGCATCTTCGATATTTGTTTCTTCAAGTAACTTTGAACTGGTTCCGTTTCCACAAATTACAAGTGCGTCAAGTTCTGCTGCAACTTCATTGCATAATGATTCGTCGCTTTCAATTAATGTGATGTCAAATCCACTATCGATTAACAAATTTGCAAGAGCAAGTCCAACACGACCTCCTCCCATTATTATTGCATACATTAAATCTCCCCTTTATAATAATTAATTATCAATATTTATTTCATGATAATATAAATATTATCTTTTGAAAATTTCAAATGCTGCCCTTAATGTGATGAGTACAGGATATATTTCTAACCTTCCAGTCCACATATCAAACATACTGACTATTTTAAGTATCGGATTTAATGTTGGGGTGATTATACCAAGTTCTAAACCGTTATTACCCTGCAGAGACATTGCTGCAAATAAACTTCTAAATGGATCATATCCAAATAAACAGAATAATGCCCATGTAAACATTATAAACATCATATAAAGTGTAATGAAACTACCGGCTTGGGCTATTGATTTTTCAGGAATTTTATGTCCATGCAATTTTACAGGCACTACTCTTCCCTCGGGAGATAAGATTTCCCGTACATGTCGGTAAATTCCCTTAAAATAAGTAATCATTCTCACCAGTTTTATCGCACCTACTGTTGAACCGTTTGATCCTCCAGTTAGCATTAAACACATTAAACAAATTATTACAAAGCTTGGCCAACTTCCCATCACTAATGGGCTTGTGACACTTGCTCCGGTAGTTGTGATTGCTGATACGACTGTGAACAATAAATCTATTGGAACAATATTTGATACAAAATAAAGCATTAATGTAACAAGTGCAATAACTGTTATGATGATTTTAAATTGCAAATCATTAATCAGTGATTTTCCTTTTGTTTTAATTACCTTGTAATGGACCATGAAGCTTGTAGCACCAAGAATCATCAATACAATTGAAATAAAGTAGATTACATCATCTTGGTAGAATCCCATATTCGCATTTTTGATGCTCATTCCTCCGGTTGAAATGATGCTGAATGTATTGCAGATTGAGTCAAATACTGGCATTCCCGCAAGCAGGTATAATATTATTCCTGCAATTGTATAAATGACATAAATTTCCATTGTTTTTTCAAGTGTGGTTTTTATACTTGGTTTTATACGTTCTTCACGTGCTTCTGATTGGTATAATTTTGATGATACTGATCCGGGTTTTGTTAAAACACCAATCACCATAACAACTACTCCCAAACCACCAATCCATTGTTCCAATGCTCTGAAAAATAAGATACTGTGAGGTAAAACTTCAACATCCACAAACATAGTCATTCCGGTTCCTGTTAAAGCGGACATGCTTTCAAAAACGGCATCAATTGGTGAAATGTTTGTTGCAAGCATAAAGACAAATCCTCCAATGAGGCTGGCCCATAACCATGCAAATGATGAAATCATCATTCCATGTTTTAGCCGTATTTTTTTATTGCTTTTTTGTTCAAAATATTTTAAAGCAAAGATTCCTAATAATATTGATATTAATCCTGGAATTACAAAACTTAGTATGTCAAATTCGAAGTATATTAAATCGAATATTAATGGGATTAAGCACATTAATCCTATTCCTATCATCAAATATCCGGAATTTGTTGCAACAATAACCAAATCTGTTTTAGTAATATACCTCATTACTTAAAATTAGTATAAATTTCTATATAAATTTATAAGTATTAAATTGTATAATATATTATCACGATGGATAGAAAAACTATATTATTATTAGGAATAAGCATCGTTATTCTTGTTGTAATGTTGTGGTTTGTTGGAATTGACCAAGTTATCTCAGCATTAAAAGTAGCTAATTTGTATATTATAGCTTTAGCTATAGCTGTTCAGATAATAACTTATTTTTTATATACTTTGCGTTGGCAGATATTAAATAAACAAGCTGATTTGGATGTAAGTATTCGTGAATTGTTTCCTATGGTCTTGGTGGGACTTGCCGTTAATAACATCACTCCTTCTGGTCGTGGAGGGGGAGAACCTGTAAGGGCTTATATTCTATCCAAACAAAAAGATTATTTATTTGAAGAAACTTTCGCCACTGTCGTTGCAGATAGGGCTTTGGATACTTTTCCTTTTGTTGTTTTAGCAGCAATCACAATTATCTTAATGACGCTATATTTTGACATGCCAACTTGGTTACTTGCAGTGATGATCGTGGCAGTAATCGCAA
Source organism: Methanobrevibacter sp. (assembly GCF_017468685.1). Taxonomy (NCBI): domain Archaea; kingdom Methanobacteriati; phylum Methanobacteriota; class Methanobacteria; order Methanobacteriales; family Methanobacteriaceae; genus Methanobrevibacter; species Methanobrevibacter sp. The sequence continues at coordinate 53,616 of NZ_JAFUHT010000083.1, read as the reverse complement.
TCATAGCTATTCTGGCGATTATTATTTACATGTGTATAAATCCAAACTTTGGAAATAAAGTTGATGGCTGGATTGTTGGTCTTGTTAGAAGGTTTTATAAGAAAAACTCTGTTGAATTAGAAAATAAAATACATGAAGCAGTATTTGGTTTTCAGGATACAATGAAAAATCTTGTTTCAAATAAGAAAGCATTGTATTATACTGTTCCTTTGTCATTTATTATTTGGATTTTTGAGATTTTCAGGGTGTATCTTGTCTTTTTGGCATTCGGTGCAAATGTCAATCCAATAATCATTGGGGAAGTATTTATTGTTGCATCCCTTGTTGGTATGATTCCATTGCTTCCGGGAGGACTTGGAGCAATTGATGGAGTCATGATTCTATTTTATTCAAGTGCAGGTATAACTTCATCAATCAGTGCAGCCGCAACAGTTATTGAAAGACTAATATCCTTCTGGATGGCTACAATAATAGGTCTAGTACTTATACCAAAATATGGTTCATCTATTTTAGATAAAAAATCATTATCTTCAGTGGAATCCGAAGAAAATATTGACGAATGAGTTGATTTTTTATGAATGCTGGTTCTAATCGCATATTTTATTATGATGTTTTAAGGGTTATTGCTATTCTATCGGTTATTTTACTGCATGTGACCGGACATGTCGGCGAAATAATGAATTATAATGTCCAATCAATTTATTCTATTAGCGGATTTTATGAAACCTTTGCTAATAATTTCTTTAGAATGGGTGTTGACCTGTTTTTAATGATATCAGGAGCACTGCTTTTAGGACAAAATTGGGATGTTAAAAGTTTTTTTGAAAAACGTATTCCTCGTATAGCAAAACCGTTCCTTTTCTGGTCATTAGTTTTCAGTATTGTTCTTATTATGTCTTCTTATTTTATTTCAGGAATTAATTTTGTTGATAGTTTTGGAATTTTAAGTTTTATTAACGTGTTTTTGGATACATTACTTTTTAAAGCACCGGGATCGGTTGTTTATTGGTTTTTCTGGATTATGATATATGTTTACATGATGATGCCTTTTGTAAATAAATGGTTAAACAATTCAGAATTAATTCATGTTGAGTATCTATTAATTGTTTGGTTAATATTCATTTCAATAATCTACCCTTTAAACAATCAATATTTGAATCTGCTTTCTGATTTCATAAGTCCTATCGCATTGGTTGTTCTAGGTTACTATTTAAGATATAGCGAAAGAAGAATATTTAATAATCCAGTTATTTCAGCTATTTTAATTATTGTTTCATCTGTTATTATGCTGTTGTATTCTTATAGCATTGTTGGCACTGAAATCTTATTTGTATTTCATAGATATTCTGTTTTAATGGTAGTATTGTCAATTGGAGTATATTGCTTTGTCAAATCAAGTAATGTTGTTAATAATGCCTCTGGAAAGACTACTAATGTTGTATCTTCCATTGCAATGTGCAGTTATGGAATGTATCTGATTCATAGTCAGTTAATAATGGTTACCCGAAAAATATTTCATTTATCATCAAATTTCATTTTCGATTATATTTTGCTGTTTTTAGTCGGATTTTTCTTATCATGGTTAATAATGGTTATTTTTGCTAAAATACCAATTATCAATGAGTTAATTGGTGTAAAATAGATTTATTTTAATATCTAATTTCAATTAAAATAGAAAACTTTATTTTAATATATTATCATAAATTTAATTATCACAAAAAAATTTATTTTAAAAAAATTTTGGTGAAAATATGGAAATTAATGGTGTAGAAATACAAGATACCTTTGCTGAAGGTTTTGGAATTAAAGTATCTAGAATTATTATTACTGCAGCTACTAAACATTTAGCTAAAATTGCTGCTACTGAAGCTACTGGATTTGCTACTTCAGTTATTGGATGTCCTGCAGAAGCAGGTATTGACCAATATGTTCCTCCAACTGAATCTCCAGATGGAAGACCAGGTTATGCAATCATGATCTGTCACATGTCTAAAAAAGCTTTAGGCGGACAAATCATGGACAGAATCGGACAATGTGTTTTAACTGCTCCTACTGCAGCAGCATTCAACGCTTTAGAAAGCGAAGAAGCATTCCCAACCGGAAAACAACTCAAGTTCTTCGGTGACGGATACGAAACTGAAAAAGACGTAAACGGCAAAAAAATGCACGTAATTCCTATCATGTCCGGTGAATTCTTAGTGGAAGATGAAATGGGATGGAAAGACGGAGTAGCTGGTGGAAACTTCTTCATCATGGCTGACAGTCAAATGGCTTCCATTGTTGCAGCTGAAGCTGCTGTTGATGCTATTCACGCTGTTGCTGGTGTAATCACTCCTTTCTCCGGTGGTATGGTTGCTTCCGGTTCCAAAACTGGTTCCAAATACTCATTTATGAGTGCATCTACCAACGAAAAAGAATGTGTTACATTAAAAGACCAAGTAGAAACTGAATTGCCAGAAAACGTATTCGGAAACATGGAAATCGTTATTGACGGTGTTGACGAAGAATCAGTTAAAGCTGCTATGAAAGCAGGTATTGAAGCTGCTTGTCAAGTGCCTGGTGTTATTGAAATCGGTGCGGGTAACTACGGTGGAAACTTAGGACCTTACCAAATCCACTTACAAGACTTATTCTAGAGAATTTCAATATTCTCTACTTTTTTTACTTTTTTTAATAATTAATATATTACTAATTTAATAATATTGTTTTATATACATTTTTCAATTAAAATTTATTTGTATAATTACTCGTATCATCTTGATATTATTTATTTTTAATAAAAATTGGAAAATGTAAGATGTCACTCGAAAATTCACGAATAGATATTCAAAAAGATTACTCTAAAATCATAAACAATAATTTTGTGATTAAATCTTATGTAAATGGGATGTCACGCTTTTTAATATTGTGGATAATCAAATATAATGGTTTGATTCATGGTTATGGTATTTTAAAAGAATTGGATAAATTTTTTATAATTTTTATTGATGAAAAATCCTTAAAGAAATCAAATCCAAGTAACATATATCCTATTCTAAATAAGATGGAAGATTTGGGATTAATAACTAGTGAGTTAAAGGTCAAGAATAATAGGAAAATGAAATATTTCAAAATCACAGAAGATGGAGAATATGTGCTTAATTATATTTACTCAAGATTTGACTTAATTCATGCTAATCATCAATGGAGGTCATTGTTTGATGATATGGACTGATTTAAGCAAATAATTTTAAAAGTATTCTTATTTTAATAATATTTCTTTATAATATTCCATTAACAAAAATCTGATTGTAACAATAATGTTACAATTAACATAATTTAAGGGAATAAAATGAACAATAAAAAATTATTTTTAGTTAGTTTAGCTATACTAACTATTTTTATGTTAGGTGCTGTTAGTGCAACGGAAGATATTTCTGGTGCTGATTTAACAGTTGAGGAAAGCACACTTGATTCAATTGAAGAGATAAATGATGAAGTTGAATTAAGTGAAAATGAAGAAAATGATTTGGCGGAATCTCAAGATTCTGAAGACCTTGTCTCAGATAAGCAAACAATTGATATGAAAGTTGGTGTATGGGACAATGAAATTCAGGATTATTATACAGAATTAACTCCACGTGACGTTTATGATGATTTGTATATAAAGGTGTCCTTATCACAAAAAGTTAATGGGACTCTATCATTATATATGGATGGTAAATTTGTAAGTGATAAGAAAATAACCGCAAAAACTCATTATTTCAATTTTAATGTTAAAGAAATTGGTAAGCATACTGCAGAGGTTCGCTATTCTGGAGATGATAATTATAATCCATGTTCTACATCATCCACATTTGAAATTGTATCCTGTTATATAGACTGTGGTTCAGTTATTTATGGAAGTAACCTTTTAACTATTTTCATTGAAGCGGATGAACCTGCGGGGGACGTGGTTGCAATTGTTAATGGAAAACATTATACTGCTCCTGTTGTAAGGAGTGCTGCTGTCATTGAATTAGAAAATTTAAATGTTGGTGTGTATCCGATTCACATTGATTATTCTGGAAAGTTAGTTTCAAGATCTTTTGATGGAAATTTTGATGTATATCCGGATATATCAATATCTGATTGGGAAATTGGATTAAATGAAAATAATGAAGTTTCTCTCATGTTGCCTTCTAATGCTAAAGGAAATTTATTTGTTATGGTTGATGATGAAATTGTAGCAGATGTTGCATTAGTTAATGGTTATGCTAGTGTTTCATTAAATAAATTCAATGAATTGGGTCGTGAATATCTGCTTGAAGCGAAATACACTGGAAGTGATTATTATGTAGATTCCAGGGTTACTTCTTTCAGTATTGCTCCACAAATTGAAGTTGATTATGAAATGATTCGTAATCAGGAATATACATTAACTTTCACTCTTCCAAATACATATTCTGGAGATTTGAAGGTATATGCTCCAGGTTATGATAGTGGTATTAATGCTCGTGTGGTTAATGGTAAGGCTTCTGTAAAATTTTTGGCTAAAGGTAATGGGTATGAAGATATTCAAGTAGTGTATGAAGATAATGAATATTCTTATGATAATTATAGGCCTGTTTTCATGGGCAACAATCCAAACATGATTGCAACAGTTGAGTCAAAAGTTGGCCAGGATCCCGTATTTAAAGTGAATGTTGCAGGAGATGCTGGAGGAGCAATATTCATCACAATCAATGGAAAAGAATATTCCAGTTCTTACTTTACTGGAAGTGGGTCATTGTCAATTCCAGGACTTGCCGATGGAACATACACTGCTACTGTAACTTACACTGGGGATTATAAATATTCTGGTGTTTCAAAAACAATCACATTTACAAAGACTAGCAAACAAACACCAACCAAAAAGGCAGATAAAATATCCTTAAAACTCGCTAAGGTTACAGTTAAAAAATCCGCTAAAAAACTTGTTTTAAAAGCGACTTTAAAAATCAATGGTAAAGTGGCTAAAGGCAAAAAAATCACCTTTAAGTTCAATAAAAAAACCTATAAGGCTAAAACCAACAAAAAAGGTGTTGCTAAAGTTACAATTAAAAAGCCAGTATTGAAAAAACTTAAAGTTGGAAAAAAAGTCAAATACCAAGCAAGTTATGGCAAAATAACTGTTAAAAAGACAGTTAAAGTGAAAAAATAAATTTTTGGGGAGTTTTTTTACTCCTTTATTCTTTTTTTAATAATATTTCTTTATAATTAGTTTTTTATAAAGATAATAATGTAATAAATAATTTTCAATTTTAACAAATGTTAATGCGTTAATTATTGAATGTTTTATAATAGTTAAGTGATTTAAATGAAATATACTAAGATTTTTTTAATATCATTGTTATTGATTATATTATGCACTACCTGTGTTGTCAGTGCATCTGAAGATGTTTGTGATGATAATTTAACAGTTGAAAATCAAAACATTGATTTAAAAAGCAATAACGATGATTCAATAGATGAAACTATGGGCATTGTGGATGATGATGCTCTTCAAAGTACTGTAACCGTTTCGGGAAATACTTTTGATGATATTGAAAATGCAATTGACGGAGCAAATAAAGGTGATACAATCAAATTAACAGGGTTATATGCTGGAGAAGGTACTTATATTTATATTACAAAAAGTGTCACTATTCAGGGTTCCTCATCAACCAATAAGGCAACTCTTGATGCAAAAGGATTATCCGGTATAATCTGGTCTGATGCCAAAGTGACCTTTAAAAACATCATTTTTAAAAATGCAATAAATTATGCGGTTCATTGCGGCGCCACTTCTTCGTTTCAAAATTGTATTTTTGAAAATAACGGAGGATATGGGATTACCTGTTGGGGATCTGATTCAAGTAGTCTGACAGTTAAAAATTCAATATTTAATAGTAATGGTGGGGGAATTTCAAACGAATTTAAAAAAATGACTTTAACAAATTCAAATTTCACCAATAACAAGAATAGTGCAATTAATATGGAACCAACTGCCTATCTATCTTATTCTGTTTCCATAAAAAATTCAAGATTTTCAAATAATTTTGATGAAGATGGTGATGGAGCTTTATATTTTAAAATTTATGATGGGTATTGTATTGTAGATTCCTGCAAATTTGAAAATAATAAGGTTAATCATGACGCAGGTGCGATTTCATTTTACTCAAATAATGCAACAATCAATATTTCAGATTCCACATTTGGTCTTAACAATGCTCATGAGGGCTCTTCATTATACTTAATCTGTAATGGGGGCGATCTTATAAATAACATTTTTGTAAATAATAAGGCAAATGATGACATTGCAGGCATAGGTTATGTGTCTCCGAAAATAAGAATGGATAATAATATTGTTAAATCAAGCGAACTAATTAATGAAAACTTAAAACTTGAATTTTTAAAAAATCCTTCATTTTATGGGGATATTGTCCAAGTAAAATTCACAAAAGATAATAAAATTCTTTCAAACAAAAAAATTCATGTAGATGCATTTAATGTTGATTCATCGGATATTTTAACATTTGATGTTGTCACTGATTCGAATGGAATAGCTAAATTCGCATTGGCATCCCACAATACTTTAGTGGATGTGGGGGTGTGGGACATCCAATTTGTTGCCGATTCAGGAAATAGCAAACTTGTCGTTTCAAGCAATGATTTGAATGTTAAAAAATTATCTGCAAAGTTGGTATTGAACGGTTTTTCCACAACATATAAATCAGGTAAAATATACTCCTTAAAATTACTTAATGAGGATAATTCTCCTGCTGGAAATGTTGATTTGTATGTAACAGTATTCAAGAATGGATGGTATTTGAAAAATTATCGTATTGGCACGGATTTAAATGGAGTTGCTAATGTTAAAGTATCTGACTTAGATGTTGGCAACTATAAAATTACAATATCTTCTGATGAAATATCTGCAGTTATGAGTTTGTCTGAAAAATCTGCTTCAATCAAAATCAATAAGGCACCAACCAAAGTCAAAGCACCTAAAGTCACCAATAAGTATAAAAAATCCAAGTACTTCAAGGTAACTGTTAAAGCATATAATAAACCTTTAAAAAATGTTAAAGTTAAGGTTAAAGTATTTACAGGCAAAAAATCAAAAATATATAAAATTAAAACAAACAAAAAAGGTGTTGCTAAGTTAAATACCAAAAAATTATCCAAAGGAAACCACAAGGTTGTAATTTCTTCTGGAAACAAGAATTATAAGATTTCAGCAAAAAGTAAAATAATAATAAAATAATAAAATTAAATTAAGGTTAAAATCATGTTAAATAAGAAAAGTTTTTTTATTCCAATGTTGCTTTTAATTTTCCTAACTATTGGGATGGTTTCTGCATCAGATAATTTGACTGATGAAGTTTCTTTAGATGATGCATCCGCTCAAAGCATTGAAACTCCAATATCTTCTGAAATTGAAAGTAATGCTAGCGAATCTTCACAGATTAGTGAAGATGCTCCAAGTCAAGTGAATACAAAAATGGAAGCTAAGGATGTAACAACTTATTATAAGGAGAAATCTGAATTGGTAGGTTATCTGAAAGATACCAATAATCAGCCAATTTCCGGCAAAAAGGTTTCCATTTCAATAAATAACAAGGTCTATGATAAAATTACTGATAATTCAGGCAAGGTTGTTTTGAAACTTAACTTAAAACCTGGAACATATACTGCTTCAGTTAAGTTTGCAGGTGATGAAAACTACACTGCCAGCAGCATAAACACAATCGTTAAGGTAAATAAGGCTTCCTTGAAAGTCACCACTAAAGACTTTAAAACCTATTTTGAATCTGGATTCTATTTTAAAGCAAAGGTCATAAATAAAATTACTAAAAATCCGGTTCAAGGCGTTAAAGTGGCGTTTAAAGTTTTTAAAAACAACAAATACAAAACCTATTGGGCAACTACTGATGCTAACGGTATTGCAAAGCTAAAAAAGAATCTTAACGTTGGAAAATATAAGGTTATCACTTCCATTAAAAAGAGCAAGTATTTAAAAGCTAAAAAAGCCAAGGCTACTTTGACTATTAAAGAAACTGCAGAAATGGGTTGTACATCTTTATATGTTCAGGTAAGCAATACTGAAGCTGTTGCAGGATTTAGAAGGGATGCAACTAATGCCAAAACATTACATATTGTCAAGTATAAGTTGAATGGCAAATGGGCTGTAAAGCAATATAAGAAAAACAGCTATTTCTTCCATTCCTTGACAACTTCTGACGGATGGATGGCCGGAACTGGAGGTTGGGACAATCCAACTATCAATCATGCTATCGAAAATCTTGCAGGTAAAATGGCTAAATCCGGCAAAATCAAAAAGGCATATTTAAAAAAGATTCAAGGTTATGAAAGACAATTAAGGATAGGTCACTTTTCAATCAAGGCTCCAAATGGCAAATATGCTGTTGTGTGGGGTAGTGGAATAAAATATGGTAAATTAAAACCGGGTGAATATTTTAAAGCCCCTAATGCAAGATCATTATTCCATCAGGGCACATATGATCATTTCAGTAAAAATCCTGCAAAAGCAGCAATTAAAATAGCAGCATCTGATTCCTTTGGTGTCAACAGAAGAGATGCAACAGCATTCCATTGGAAAGCTACAACTGATGAGGGTAAGACAACTTCAACAGTAAAAGTTTATGCTGCAAATGACAACGGGCGTTTGGCTGGAAGAGGTACTGGACATTTAAAGGATGATGTCAGATTCAGAGGCAAATTCATATCCAAAAACAGTTTGCCAAAAACTCCTTCCTCAAAATTCCTTGGAACAGTCAAAATGGGAAATATTGACAAGTTGATTAAATCGCAAACTACTGTCAAGGCTCCAAAATTAACTAAAAACCTTAATGAATCAAAAACATTTGACATTACTGTTAAGGATAAGAAAACTAAAAAACCGGTTAAAGCCCTTGTGCTCAAATTAAAAATTGGTAAAAAAGTTTTCACTGTAAAAACAAATTCCAAGGGTATTGCGCATTTCAATCCTAAATCATTAAATGCTGGAAGTTATAAAGTGGCAATCTATACAGACAATATTAAATATTTGGTTTCAGCTAAAAGTACAATTATGATTAAATAATTGTACTATTTATTTTATTATGGGAATTTTTGAAAAGCGTATTTTTAAGGTGTGGTGCAAATGTATAAAAAGATATTATTTGCTTTTTTAATTTTAATTTTGACTATTGGTGTCGTTTCGGCTACAGAAAATCTAACGGGTGTTGTTTCAATAGATGATGGCCTTAAAAGTCAAGATGCATTGTCCTATGAAAATAGTTTTGATGAAATTTTAGAAGCTCAAAACACTCCGGAGAACATATTGGAAAAGGCTCAAACTGATGCTGTTTATTCAAAATCATCTTCTCAAAGTAGCGAGCCCTCTTCTGAACCAAAAATCATTAAAACTAAAGTAAAAACTTATGATATTGATTCTAATATATATAAGAAAAGTAAAATATTTAAAGTCAAAATCACCAATAAAAAAACCAATAAACCGATTAAAAATCTTAAAATATCCCTTGAAATTAGGAACAATTTCCATAAATACAAAACTTACACTTTAAAAACAAACAATAATGGAATTGCTGAGTTCAATATTAAGAATTTAAAGATGGGGTATAATGCTTTTGATATCACATCAAAAGATCCGAAATATTTAGTTGAAGGATTTTCTGGGGTTAGTGTTGGTAAATTGAAAAAACCTGTAACTGTTAAGGTTAATTCCAATATTAAATTAAAAAATGGGGACAGATTGTCTACATTTTATGTCAAAAAATATGACGGAATGTTTCATAAGGGGTTTCATGTCTTAGGTGATGAGTACAATAAACATATAATTGACATATATAAAGTAAAGTTTTACTTTAAAAATAATAAAAATGGTAAAATTATTACAAAAACTTCTAATAATTATGTTAAACCAATAAAAGGGTATTCTCCTGTTAAAGCTAAAATTTGGTATTTGGAATCTCCGATGAGAACAGATGTTAAAGAAAAATCCAAACTTGTTCAATACAAATCAACATATAAACTTCAAATTTTATTAAAGGGAAAACCCGTCAAGAATGTGAAGGTCAATTTTAAAGTTGAAAATGGGGGCAAATATAAGAATTATATTTTAAAAACTGATAAAAAAGGTTTTATAAAATTTAATACTAAAAATTTGAAATTGGGTTATCATAAAATCAGTGTTTCATCTAAGAATAAAAACTATGATATTTATCATAAAAGCAAGATTTTTATAGGTAAATTAAAAAAGTTTAAGTATTTGGAAAATGATGAATCCTTAGAATTTAAGAATGATGATTTTATTAGAGTTTCATTTATAAAATCTAGTGGGGGCAAAAATAAAATTAAGATTTCCAGTTTGAGGACAGATGATTATGGAAATGATTTGAAAGCACATAGTCATTTTGTCATTAAGGCTAAAATCTTCTTTAAAAGCAATAAAAACAATAATCTAATAACTACAAAAATTGTTAAAAAAGATTATTTAATTAAACTCAATTCAATAAAAGGATATACTCCTTTTAAAGTTCAAGTTTGGTATTTGCAAAATTAAACATATAACGTGCAATTGAATAAAATTGCACTTATTCAATTTCTTTTTTTGTAATCTCTGCTATTTCTTTATTGGTTAAATTTATGCCAATAATTTCTTCTATCTGTTCTAATTCTTTTAATACTTTATCAAATGATGATTTGTCAGGTCCTGAAATCAAGTGGGAATGGACATTATTGACATTCTTGTAAAGGTTTTCCAAAGCTTCTCTTTGATCGTCATGTGTGCTCAGGTAATTCACAAATTTCTGTCCGTCGGATATGTTCATGCTTTTTACTTCACGAGTAAGTGGGGTTTCAATTCCTGGCAGGTGGTACTCGATGTTTTCTAAAGTGCATTGGTGTTTGGCTATGATTTTAAATTCATCATATATTTCATCGGCAGCATGTTTCACGGTTATTTTTAAAAGATGAGGTCTTGCAGATTCATAATAAAGGCCTTCCCCTCCAATAATTTCGGGAGATACAATCTTGTCGGCACCAGCTTTTCTAAGTCTTTTGACGTTTTCAAGCTTGCTTGCTCTTGTCACAATCCATGCCTCAGGATTTGTTTCACGTATGGTCATTACAATAAATAGGTTGTTAACGTCATCTCCTGTACATATGATGACGCTTCTGCATTTGTCTCCCGCTAATTTTGCAACAAGGTCATCTTCTATTGCATCATCATTTATCACTACTACATTTTCACTTTCTTCAATTGAATCGCAGGCATCCTTATCTTTATCAATAACAATTACATTCTGGTTTCTCTGTGTTAGCTCATTAAAAACTACTTTTCCCACTCTTCCATAGCCACAAATGATATAATAATCTTCCATTACTTCAATAGCTTTCAATTTTCTCGCTCCTTTTGAATATTCGGTCATTTTTTCCTGGACATTTGTTAATATGATATTAAATACATAAGCAAGCAGTGCAACTCCGCCCAGGGCAAGTGTTGTTGCAAATATCTTTTGAATTCCGGTAGTCGGCATATAATCTCCATAACCTACAGTTGTCATGGTAATTACGGAATAGTAAATGGAATCAACTAAATTCAAATCCATTATAAAAATAGAACCTACAATTCCATAAATTAAAAGGGCTATTATTAAGATCAAACCGCTGCTGATGTATTTTGCAGGCATTGTTGTTAAAATTCTAAATGTTATTTTTCGCATAAAATTTTTCCTAAAGTTAAGATAATTATATTTATATCGGGTACTTATATTTTAATTTATAAGGTGATAATTTGCATCCCATGGATATGATGGTTACTGATTATAATTGTGAATACTTAGGTTTATCTAGATTATGTTTAATGGAATCTGCCGGAAAATCATTGGCAGAAGAAGCAGGCAAGATTGCTGTTTACACTTTCTCAAAGCCAGTTAAAGTTGTTATTTTTACCGGTTCAGGGGGAAATGGTGGTGACGGATTTGTGGCTGCAAGATACTTGTTGAATCGTGGGTATGATGTGGATATTTACATGCTGAAGGATAATATTCACTCTGCTGAGGCCAAAACCAATTTTGAGATACTAAAAAATATGAAGCCAAGGCTGTCACGATTAAAAATTTATAATTTGAAGACATTGGAGGATATCAACAGTTGTGAAGTTGCAAAAAGCAATGATTCTGAGTTTATCATTATTGATGGCCTTTTGGGAACCGGAATTAAAGGAAAACTTCAAACAAATGTTAAAAGGGCAATTGAGATAATCAATGAATCAAAAGGAATCACAATCAGTGTTGATGTTCCTTCAGGAATGGATCCGTTGACAGGGGATGTTTATGACTTGGCTGTGGTTCCGGATTACACCATCAGCTTTCATAAAATCAAAACCGGAGTTAGAAATGCTGAAGAGGAGATTGTTGGCGGTCTGATTACAGCAGATATTGGAATTCCATTCGAAGCTGAATATTTCGTCAATTTCGGTGACTTTTTAAGATTGAAAAATAGGGATTTAAAATCACATAAGGGCAATAACGGCAGATTACTGATTATTGGCGGGAGCAGTGATTATTCTGGAGCTCCTGCAATTGCAGGTATGGCTGCAATAGGTGCAGGGTGTGACCTGGTATATGTCGCAACACCTGAAAAATCCGCTGAAGCCATTAAGTCCACTTCACCAGATTTAATCGTAAAATCTCTTGAAGGCAATAAATTGTCTTTAAAACATTCCGGTGAGATATTGGAAATGGCTGACAAAGTTGATGCGGTATTGATTGGTCCTGGCTCTGGAATTGATGAAGAAACTTCAAAATTATTCAATGTTTTAGTTACAAAAATCAAAAAACCGATTGTTTTGGATGCAGACGCATTAAAACAAGTTGAGTTAAAATTAATCAAAAATCGTGAGGATATAATATTGACACCTCATATTTTCGAGTTCAAGTCATTTTTCAATATTGGCAATGATTTGAAATTGGACATTGATTCCTATGATTTTGCCAAAGTCGATGAAAACATCACTGAGTTTCAAAAAATAACTCGCCAAATCAAGGGCAGTGTGATTGTTAAAGGCCAATATGATTTGGTATTGTCTGGAACTCGTTTTAGAATTAACAAATCTGGAAATCCTGGAATGACTGTAGGCGGAACTGGTGATGCGCTTTCAGGAATTTGTGCAGCTCTTCTCACTCAAGGATTGAATTCATTCGACTCAGCATGCCTTGGAGTATTCATCAATGGTCTTGCAGGCGATGGGGCTTATAAAACTAAAGGAAATGGATTTTCAGCAACAGATTTGGTATCATATATTGGTAATGTGATTAAAAATGGATTATGTTAAGGGAATTTTTAAGGCAAGGCCTAACAGGTTCATTGCAGAAGTGGAAGTTGATGGCAATTTGGAAATCGCCCATGTACCGAATACTGGACGTTGCAAGGAGCTATTGGTGGAAGGTGCAGTTGTATGGCTTAAACCCTCTGACAATCCTAATCGCAAAACCAAGTTTTCACTTCATTTTGTAGAAAACAAAAATGTTTTGGTATCACTTTACTCGCAGCAAGCCAACAGTATTGTATATGATGCAATTCTAAATGGCAAAATAAAGGAACTTGTAGGCTATTCTATACATCAAAGGGAAAAGACAGTTGACAGCTCACGAATAGATATATACTTGGAAAGTGAAAACCAACAATGTTATGTTGAAGTCAAGGGTGTGACTTTGATAGTTGATGGTGAGGCAAGATTTCCCGATGCACCGACTGAACGTGGAGCAAAACACCTAAAAGAATTGATAAAGCTTAAACAAGAGGGAAATCGTTGTGTCGTGTTTTTCTTAATACAACATCCTGCAGGCAAATTCTTCAGGCCAAACTGGGAAAATGATCCTAAATTCAGCCAAACATTGAATGAGGCATATGAAGCGGGAGTTGAAATACTGGTTTACAGATGCGATAACCAGTTGTCTGGAATTGAACTGGTTCCTGAATCACTCGACTTTGATTTGACTGAAAACCTCTCCGATGGCATCGTTGATGACTAAACTGGCAATATCATCATAAGGGGTTTCACTTTTGTTAATCAACACTAAGTTTTTACCGTTAAAGTAGTTTATTAATCCTGCTGCCGGATAAACTACAAGTGAAGTTCCTCCAATTATTAAGGTATCTGCATGGGAAATGTAATCAATTGCGAAGCTCAAGACCGCATTGTTCAATGGTTCTTCATATAATACGACATCAGGTTTCACAATGCCTCCGCATTCACACCTAGGAATGCCATCACTTTCTAAAATGTAATCTAGCCCATATTCTCTATTGCAGATTTGACAATAGTTTCTGTGGATGCTTCCATGAAGCTCCAAAACTTCCTTGCTTCCTGCTTTTTGATGCAATCCATCAATATTCTGTGTAATGACTACTTTTAATTTTCCTTCCTTTTCTAATTCTGCAAGCTTTAAATGAGCGGGATTAGGTTGGGCATCGCTAAAGACAAGTGTGTCCTTATAGTATTCAAAGAATTCTTCAGTGTGGTCAAGATAATAACTGTGAGATATTAGATTTTCGGGAGTATCTCCATATTTTTCTAAACTCTTAAAAATGCCACTTTCAGACCTGAAATCAGGTATTCCACTTTCTGTTGAAACGCCTGCACCTCCAAAAAATATGATATTGTCTGAGGTGTCGATAATTTCTTGTAATTGGTTAATTTTAGACATATTTTAATTTTTATTGATTATTTTTAATTAATTTTTTTAAAATTGTATCTTGCCTTAAAATTGTTTTTTTCTTGTAAAATTAATTTTAATTCATTAAATTGCCTTAATTAATAACTAACTACTTTATATTTGATTAAAACAAACTATAATTGGGTCAATGTACTCGTCGACGATATCTATTGATACTAATTTAAGAGGTGGTAATTATTCCAGCTAATAATCAGGAATATGATTCACTCCTTAAGTTGTCTGCTAGAGCATTTGGTAATGCATTGATGAGGATAACAGGTGAAAAACCTGGTATTGTTGAAGTTCTCAATCAGGATGTGTTGACGTCACGTTTGAAAAGGGGAATTTTGGATTTGCCGGTTAAAACATCAGATGGTTTATGCATTGAGTTTGAATTTCACTCTGGCCCTATTGAGGAGGATATAGTTATTCGAAATTATCAGTATGCTATTGACTTAAGGGGGGATGTAGGGGTTCCTGTCAAACCACATTTTGTATCTTTAGATGCAAATAAAACACCAGTTCCAAAAGTTGAACTCTTTCCAGGGGTGTTTACAAAACCGGAAGTTACTTACTTTGCCGATATTTGCGGTGAAAAAGTTATAAATACTATAAAAGAGAAATTGAATAAGCAAGTGGAATTGGATGAAATGGATGCATATTATCTTGCGTTAATTCCTTTTTTTCGCAATGAAAAAAATCGTGCAGAAATGTTGGATGACATGTGTCAGTTCATTAATAAGATAAAAATTTCTGAAGAGCTTAAATATATAATTAAGTTGATTCAGATATTATCTGCTAGTGCATTATGTGTTGGCGATAAACAAGAAGAAATTCTTGGGGTGATTAAAATGGGAAGTTCATATATTGCTAATTATGAAAAAAATTTAATCCGTGAAAATAACTTAAAAATTGCTCAAAAAATGAAAGAATTGGGAGCTACTGCAGAGTTTATATTTAAATGTACTGGAATAAAACTTTAATTTGGGATTGTTATCCCATTTATTTTTTTTCAACTTGGTGAAATGTCATGGATAACAATAGTTCAAATCTTGATTGGATGGTTTACTGGTCATTTCAGCCACATGTTCCAAGAAGCAGCCAGGTTAGACTCATAAATGAAATCAATTGGGCCATTAATGAAGGCTATAAAAATATTATTCTCGAGGCAGGAACTGGTACCGGCAAGTCAGCAATCGCAACCACTCTTGCCAATATGTATGATGACTCATATATTCTAACAATGACAAAGCAGCTCCAAGAGCAATACTTGGACGATTTTGGTGATATGTTAGTTGAAATAAAGGGTCGTGGAAACTATAAATGCAATTATAAAGGTAACTGTGACTTTTGCATTAAGGCGGAATACAATTTAAGAAGGTGCAGCGATTGTGAGTATCAGATCGCTTTTAAAAAGGTAGTGGATGCCGAAAATGTCATCACCAATTATGATTACCTTTACTATGCAGGTGTGGCAAGCCCGATGCTTGATCCTCGTGAACTGCTGATTTTGGATGAGGCTCATAATCTGGAACGCAAGATGCTGATGCTGTCTTCATGTGAATTAAATCGTGAATATATCTCAACAAAATTTGGAATTGACATTTTCGAACCGGTTATGCATAGGGTCAAATCAATCAATGATTTAAAAAGAAATCCTAAATACTGGTCCGAGTTATGTAATGATTTGATTAAGGAATGTAAAAAAAGAATTAAAAAGATTGAGGGGGATGCAAATAAGTCGGTTCAAGTTACTCTGGATGAATTTGAAAATGACCCTTCCAAATATTCCAATTTTGATTATGTTGAAAAACAGAACTTGGAGCAGGATATCAAAATATTTGCTGAAATCGATATGGGATTGTCTCATGATGAATTGATTATTGATTTGCCTGATGCGGAGAGTATTTTGAACAACAATATGGATATTTCAGCGGAATTCAAACCATTTTCCGTAGCAGATGATACTGAAAGCCTATTGAATATGGGGAATATTCGCATATTTCTGACAGGTACCTTGGGAAGCAAGGACAAGTTCTGTGAATGGAATAATATCAATCCGGATGATACTTATTATATCTATGAAAAATCTCCGTTTGATGTTTCAAATCGGCCAATCTATACAGAGTTTGTTGGTAATATGAGTGGTTTTAAAGGCAAAAAGCCGAAATGGAAAAACAAAAGGGCAATTACAAAAATTAAGGAACTGCTTGACAGACATAAAAATGAAAAAGGTGTTATTCACACTTCGAGCAATGAACAGGCATTCTGGATAATGGATCAGCTTAAGGGATATCCTTTCATGTTTGTTGGTGGAGAGGATAGAAACATTGTTTTAAAGGAATTCACTGAATCTAAAGAAAATTTAATTCTTATTGGTGCGTCAATCAAGGATGGTGTTGATTTTAAAGGGGATTTGTGCAGGTTCCAAATCATATTTAAAATTCCGTATCCTCAACTTAACGAACAGGTAAAATACAGAAAGGATTTGGATCCGAAATGGTTTTACTATCAAACGGTAATGGCGCTGATGCAGGCATATGGTCGTGGAATAAGGGATATGGATGATTGGTGTGTAATGTATATAATTGATTCCAGTTTTAAGCAATTGGTTGATTATAATCGAGGATTTTTCAATGAGTACTTCCTTGAGGCAGTACAAAAAAAGAAGTAAAATGATAGCTTAAAGCTATCTGTTTAATTTTTGGTAATTTGCAGCTTGAAGACCGTGGTGCTTAATCATACCTTCAACTTCTCTTTGGTCAGTTTCTTTGTCTTCAAATGTAATTTGCTCGATGCTGTGTAAGCTGAATGGAGATTTTCTTGATATTGGTTGGATTGAACCTTTGAACAGTTTCATTACAACTTCTCCACTTACTCTTTCTTGCATATTGTCGATTGCTTGGTCGAGGTCTTCTCTTAAAGGTTCTTGCCAGAGTGCTCTGTAGACGAGGTCTGCATAGAGTCCGGACATGTATTCCGCAAATCTTAACTCGTCAGTGGTTAAAACTAATTCTTCAAGAGCTTCGTGAGCAGCAATCAATAATTTAGCACCAGGGGTTTCGTAGATTTCCCTACTTTTAATACCGATCATTCTGTTTTCAATGGTGTCTACTCTACCGATACCGTGTGCTCCTGCAATTTCATTTGCTTTTATGATAATGTCGATTAATGGCATCATTTCGCCGTTAATGGCTACTGGAATACCTTCTTCAAATTCGATAGATACTTTTTCAGGTTCATCTTTAGCATCTTCCCAGGATGCAGTCCATTCGTATATGTCTTCTGGTGGTTCGTTAGCAGGGTCTTCTAGGACATCTCCTTCAATTGCTCTTCCCCAGAGGTTTTCATCGATACTGTAAATTTTATCGTAGCTTAACTTAATTCCTTTGGATTCTGCATATGCTTTTTCTTCAGTTCTTGTCAAGTTCATTTCTCTGATTGGTGCAATGATGTCCAAATCGGACATTGCGCGAATAACTGCTTCAAATCTGAATTGGTCGTTTCCTTTTCCGGTACAACCGTGTGCAATTGCAGTTGCCCCTTCTTTTTCAGCTACTTCTATAAGTTTTTGGGCAATTAATGGTCTTGCAAAAGCGGTGCTTAATGGGTATCCTTCGTATTCTGCATTTGCTTTAATTCCGCGTGCGATGTATTCATTTGCGAATTCTTCTTTAGCATCAATATTGTAGTGTTTTAATCCTCCAATGTTAGCTGCACTATTTTTTGCTTTTTCCATTTCCTCTTCGCCTTGTCCCACATCTACACATGCGGTAATAACTTCTACATCGTATTTTTCTTCTAATAATTTAACACAAACAGAGGTGTCAAGCCCTCCGCTGAATGCTAAAAGTACTTTATCAGTCATAAAATCACCTAAATAAAAATGAATTATCAAAAAGTAGTTATGTTTTTAATAGTATTTATAATTTATAAAAAATTGGACAGAAGAAAACTCTTAATTGAGGGCATAATTGAGGTTGAAAAGTTATATGGGTTTTGAAAAATCAAAAACCTCAATTAAGAGTAATGAGTTAAAAGTATTTTTTATACTTTTCATCTCTATTTACTACTTAGATTTTCATAGTATATAAAAGTTTAGGTTTGCCTAAATTTTAACTAGGAGGTTTTCATCTTCACAGAATTTTATCAGCCGGGCATAAGTGGGATTGGTTTTTAGGGTATTGATATTGCCAACAATGATTAGTTTACGTTTTGCACGAGTAATTGCTACGTTTAACCTTCTTAAATCTCTTAAAAAACCAATATTTTCATTTTCATTGCTTCTGACAGTAGATATGATAATAATTTCCTTTTCCCTTCCCTGAAAACCATCAACGGTTTTGACTTCAACTGGAGTCATTTCCTGTATGATTTTCACCTGGTCAGCATAAGGGCTGATGATTCCGATATCGTCCACTTCAATACCATCATTCAGGTAATCCTGAACAAGTTTTGCACTAATTTCCGCTTCCAAATTATTGACAATGGATTTTGAATCTTTAAGATGAGTTTCGCCTTCCAAATCAACATCTGAAGTGTCAACAAAAAGCAATGCCTCTTCGTCATGTTCCCCATCAAGAATGTCATTTATTGTTATGTCGTCAACACTGGAATCGCTTTTTAGTCCGTTGTTGTAAAACTCTTCATTTGGAAACTTCATAAGCAGGCTATTCATACGATACTGAACATTCAACAATTGTGATTTGTTAGAATACATTCTAATCAGTTCTTCAAATAAAGTTTTAGATAATTCTCCAGCTCTTTCACTGATGATTGTTGGAGGCAGCTGTTTATGATCTCCTGCAAGAATGAACCTGTGGGCTTTGGCGATAGGTATCAAAACGCTAGGGATTGTGGCCTGTGAAGCTTCATCGATTATTGCAACATCAAATTTCACTCTTGATATTGACTCCAATGCCGCAGATGAATTTGTTGCAAGAATCACATCGCTTGTATCGATAATGTCTTTAATCATTCTATTTTCTATTCTTTTAATTTCATCATGAGCCTCATCAATCTCTTGGTTAATCTCAATCCATTTTGCCATGGATTTAATCTTTTCCGAGCTTACTCCACGTGTGCCTTTGCCTTTGGATGCAAAATGCAGAATGTCATAATCTCCAAGGCCACGGCGGTACTGTGGTGTTGGCTTTGTGTGCACTTTGCGTTTTTCAATTAGATTGTTGATCTTTTTGTGGATTTTTTTAATTTTCTTATTTAGCTTATGATTTTCAACCTTATATGCAAGAGTTTGTGTAATGTTATGTTTTGATACTCTTTGGGGATGTCCAAGTCTTGTCAGGTTTAATTTTTTGTTGTCCATCAATCTCTCTAAAATGTTATCGACTGCTGCATTACTCTCGGCTGTAGCTAAAACCTTATGGTTTTGACGTGTTTCCTGTGAGATTAACTCAACTAAAGTTCTGGTTTTTCCTGTTCCGAATGGTCCATGAATCAGATAGAAATTTTCACAAGACAGTGAATTTTCAATTGCCAATTTTTGAGAGTCATTGAGATTTTCATCTATATAGTTAATGTAAGGTGTGGGTCGGTTCTTTTTAGGGTCCCTCTCATTTAAAATGTATTCCAAAGCATTTTTACCTTTTAAGCTTAAATGTTTTAGATTGTCTTCCATCCTTCTAAATGTTATGTCATTGGCATATAAGTCGAGTCTGACCTTCTTTTTTATTGCCCATTTTGGAACACGCTTGTCAAAGGCAACCTTTATGAATCGGGCACCTTTTTCGGTAACTGTGCCGGTCAAATCGCTTCTGAGTGGGTTGTCAGTACTGACTAAAACCATGTCTCCAACGCTGATTTCAGTATCAATCACCTCTGACCTTCCGAACTGAACAATCTGAAGGCCCAATTCCTTTCCTAAACTTTTTCCTTTAACTTTATTAATGGCTCTTCCAAGTTCCTCTCTTTTTTGACCAGACATTGTACTGATTTCACGTGTCATTAGGTCAATTTCAGCATCTCTTTCATAATTAATGAGCCTAATTAAGTTTTTAATATATTTGTTCATTTTCATGCTTATTTTTAAATAAGAGTTTCACTGTATATTTAATTATGCATTTTAAAAAAATTGATGAATTTGGAAATCTTGAAATGAGGTATATTTCTGATTTTTCAGGGGGTTTTATTTCACGAAATAGGCATGTCCTGAAAAACTTGCAGTTAAACAAGTTCACTCAATTTATCCTTGAAAAATGTGTTTATGGTACTCCTATTTTCAAATTGGGAAATAAGGGGAATAAAATTCTAATTTTATCTGGAATTCATGGCAATGAGCTTCCTTCACAGGTTGCGAATGTCAGATTATTAAATAAATTATTGAATGCCGATTTGAATAATACGTTATATTTTATTCCATTCGCATCACCAAAATCAACAATGTATAATGAGAGGACATTTAACGGGCTTGATTTAAACAGGTCTGCACATATTAAAAATTCATTAAGCAATCTTATAGTTCGCACTATTTTAAATTTGGGGATTAACTTTGTAGGGGATTTTCACTCCACCGCATATAATGCAAATCCAGGCATTGAATCTATTTTTTCATCAAAATCTCCCTCTCCTGAAAGCTATTTGATTGCAAATTACATATCAAAGGATGTAGGTTCTGAAGTATTGTCATTTGACTTTGCAGGTTCCTCCTATAAAGGAGCAGTTGAAGACGTGTGCAACTTAAAAGGAGTTCCTGCAATAACTGGCGAAGTATTATGTCCATTCACAACCATTGAAGGCAGGGCTGTTGAAAGATCATTTGCTCAAATGGAAAGCTTTTTAAGTTATTTTGGTGTTTAGATTACTTTTCAAATGCTCTCTGATTAATCTTTTAAATATATAAATCAAATTTTTAACTAAGGTGATTTAATTGTCTTCATACAAGGGGCATTCGATATTTGCATTCATTCTCGCATTGATGTTTTTTCACAATCCTCTAACAATTGCTTTAACATTCATTGGTGCAAATATTCCTGATTTTGACCATAAATTTAAAAAGGAAAATGTCTATAAGATGATAATTTTGGGATTAATAGTGTTCATTTCACTTTATATCCTTAAATTGCCTTATTATATAGGTTTAATCATTGTTTTTTTAGGTGTCACTTTTTACTTTTCAGAGCACAGGAGTTTCACCCATTCTATTTTTGGCGTTTTAACCTTAACTTCGGCAGTTAGTTTAATTTTAATATGGGGTTCTCAGCTAGTTGGTGCAGTAACTGTTCTGGATAATCAGTATTTGTTGATGGCTATTTTAATAGCTCTTTTAAGCTTTTTATTCTTAAATAAGAAATTGATGATGATATTCCTGCCATTGTTTTTCATCAGTTTATTTGTTCTTCCGGCAGTTGAAATATCCTGCATTGAAATAGTTCTGAGTCTGTTTATAGGATTGTTTTCGCATGTTGTTCTTGATTCGTTCACACCGGCAGGAATCAAGATTTTTGCACCCGTATCCTCTAAGAAGGTTTACAGAAACTTTGGCTTAAGCATGACATTCTTGTTAATATTTTTCGCTATATTATATAATATTCCAATTCTATTTCCTTTATTTGGCCATTATGTGATGAATAACTAAAGTTTGCAAGTAAAGAACAATCCTGAGTTTTTAATCCATAGGCAGAATTTTGAAACAATATAAAGCACTGGCAATTCTATCAATGGTCCGATTACAAGAGCTATTGAGATTAATTCATGTCCCGGAAATGAATTTATTGCTATCGCTAATGCCAATGGTGAATTCCTGGCTAGTGTTGTCATGGTTAGACTGGCATATTCTTGGTATGTGAAATTAATCTTTTCTGATATCAATAAGTCAATTATCACATTAACGATGAAAAATATAATCAATGGAATAAATATGGTGGCAACGGAGTTTAGATTATTGAATAGCAGTTCTCCTTGGCTTGCGAATATGCAAAATACTGCAAGGGACAAAAACCATATTTGAAGGGAACTGAATAATTCGCTTGCTTTTTCCTGTAAACTGTTATTCAAAATAAATTTGACAATTTGGGCCGCAATAAATGGTATTACTATGACGATTAAAAGTGAATATGCGAGTTGTGTGTAGTCCATTGTGTTTCCGCTTGAAAAGAAAATAACCAAATAAATTGGCAGCAATATTATTTGCAGGATTAGATTAATTGGAAGTATGGATAAGCTTAATGTTAAATCTCCTTTTGCCATTTTGGTAAATACTAAATACCAGTCAGTACATGGAGTTAATATTAACATGAAAAATCCAATTAATACATCAATATTGCCTTTTAAAAATAGTGATCCTAAAAAATAACCGAACAGTGGTGTCCATATGAAATTTATTATTAAACTTGTGGAAGTAAATTTAACATTTTTGAAGCTGTCTTTCAAGTCTCCAAGTGGCACTTCAAGGAATAATCCAAAAAGCATTAGGCATAAGAAAATATTTATTAAATAATCTGTATTTTGAACTATAATGTCTATATTTGAAAAGATTAATCCTATTAGGACTGCTGAAAATATTATTATTGGTTCAAGTTTCTCTATTAATTCCATATTATCACTTTTAGGCATGACTAAATTTGTCTGTCCAAATATATAAAATTTTATTATATGTAAAAATTACTTTAATTTTGATTTTAACTATTAATTTGATATTATTTAATTAATTTAACTGTTATTTTTGTTCATGTACAATTTTTTAATTAATTTTAACAATGTTAATCTAATTTTTAAATAATTTTTTTTTAAAAGCATAACTTTATAATGAATAATCATGATAAATAATATTATTATTAAATGTCAACTTTATCGACATTTTTATATTAATTTGAAATGGAGCTTGTTTAATGTTTTTGACTAGAATTGGATACGGAATTGCTTATTTCGTCGTCCTTATTATAGAAATCATTAAATCAACATTTAGTGTTGCATTTAGTGGAATTATGGGGAGAAATATTGATCCTATAATTGTTGACATTGAAACAGTATTAGAGAGACCTGTTTCACAAACAATTTTAGCAAACAGTATTTCATTAACTCCAGGTACCTTGTCTGTCGATTTGGACAGTGAAAATAACATTATCAAAGTAGCTGCTATTTCTCCAAGAAAAAAAGAGGATATTATTCCTTTTGAACCTTATATTAAGAAAATGTTGGAGTAATACATTTTCAAAAAAATCGAGTGAGATAGTATGGATATATTATTTATTTCAAAATATATTGTGCTTATTGCATTAATTATAATGATGCTAGCTGCCTTAAGAGCAAGCGCATATAAATCAACATCAATGGGCCTTTTAGGAAGTTCAGTGATTGTTAATGCTTTTGCGGTAGCATTGCTTATTGTTGGCGGATTGTACAATATTCAGTTTTATAGAGATATATCATTAGCTTTAATATTCTTTGGTTTTGTAGGCACTGTTGCTTTCGCTGTAGTTTTGGGAGGGGATGATAAATGATAGAATACATTCAATCAATCCTTCTTATCGTAGCGGCATTTTTCATGATTATTGCAGCAGTTGGTCTTGTAACCGTGAATAAAAATACTAAAAATTTGGTCTATGCAAGAATTCATATCGTTGGATTATTTGATATTGCTTGTATAATTGCAATGATTGGGCTTGGCCAATATCTCTTAGCTGGAATTTACTTGATCCTAGCACCATTTATAGCACATGCAATAGCTAATGCTTATTGGAAAAAAGAAGATAGAGAAAATAACATGGATTTAATGACTGTTGAAGAAGAAGTAGATGAAAATCATCCGTTCATACATCCTAAAGCTAAAATGCAAGCTTTGGAAAGTGAAAACTCAGAAAAACTTAAGGTGGATGAAAGATTTTCAGTAACTACATTAGAAATTGATGAGGGTGAATAAGATGTTGGAATTTATATTATGCATTATCATGATTTTAAGCGCAATTCTCGCTCTTATTCAAAAAGACTTGCTAAAAGCAGCAATTTTAACCGGTTTTGCAGGCGGGGCAATGGCAGTGCTGTTCCAAATATTGCTTGCACCTGATGTGGCATTAACACAGGCAATTGTGGGAGCTGCAATCGTGCCGGTATTTATTGCACTGGCTGTTAAAAAAACTCAAAGGAGTGATAGCTAATGGCGCAAACTCAACTTGCGATATTATTGACATCTGCTGCTTTAATTATCATAGGACTTTATTCAGCAATATTTATTGATAATATCATCAAAAAGATAATTGGTATTAGTTTTATTGAAGAGGGAGCCAATTTATTCATTGTTGCTATTGGTTATAAGGCTGGAGGAGTTGTACCTATTCTAATGCCTGGAATGGACACTTCATGGTTTGCATCAAATGCGGCTTATCCTTTACCTTTCGGTTTAGTGCTTACCAGTATTGTAATCGGGGCAAGTACATTGGCAGTCATGCTTGCATTAGTGATGGTTTTATACAGACGTTATGGCACATTATCTACAAAAGTAATGTTGGCCGATACATCAAAACAGGAGGAGTACAATGAATGAATTAATTCCACTTATGGTTATTGTTCCTCTCATGGCAGCATTATTGATTAGTGCCTTTTCAAAATTCAATAAGGTTACAAAAATATTTGCTTTTGTTGTAGCAATATGCCTGCCGTTGATTCCAATATTGTCTAATTATGGTCTACACTACTTCGGCGGTTATGAGCCAATGTTGGATAATGTAACAGGAATAATGTATCATCCGGCAATTACCTACTCATTTACATTCTTGCAACAAATATTTATAGGGGCAATTGGACTTTTAACATTCCTAGTTGTATTCATTTACCTAACTAAATACAAAAAAGTCTCAGGACCATATTTGTTCCTGTTGTTCTTGGGTACTGCGGCTGTAACAGCAATGATTTTAACTGATGATATATTCCACATGTTTGTGTTCTTTGAAATTCTAGCGCTAGCACAAGTGGGAATAGTTGCAGCGTCTTCAATAGATTACAGTTATGAAATGGCATTGAAATATATGATTTTAGGATCAATCGGTTCTCCGATGATGCTTTTGGGAATCGGATTCCTACTTGCATTAACTGGTAGTGTAAATGTTACAGATATAGCTACAGCTGTGCATATGGGTTTAGTTGACGCTACATCTCCAGTATTTTTATTATCACTCGGTTTAATATTCTTTGGTTGGTTATATGCATCTGGTTTACCACCATTCCATACTATAAAATCTGGAGTTTACTCAAAAGCTGAACCTCATGGAGCAGCACTCTTGCAATCATTTACAGTTATTTCAATGATTTCAATCGTATTAATAATGTTTAGAATTTACTCCTCACTTCCAATCTTCGAAGTTCTCATAATATTCTTCTCTATCTTGGCTATGATATTGGGTGTCTCTCTTGCATTAACCCAAACTGACTTTAGAAGAATGATTGGATTTTTAGCAGTAGGGGAATTAGGTTTCATAGGATTAGGTATTGGGCTTGGAACAAACTTTTCAATTACAGCAGGACTTTTCCAAGCATTGAATGAAATCGTAATTACCGCATTATTATTCATAGGATTTGGTGCAATAGTAAATGCAACAAATGAGGTAGATACAAGAAAATTAGGTGGACTTTTAGCATACCATCCAAAAGTTGGTATAATGCTTTTAATTGCAGGTCTTGCAATGGCAGGAGTTCCTCCTTTAAGTGGTTTCCAATCCAAATTAATGCTTGTTCAAGCATCACTTAATTGTGGATTCCCAGAAATATCTATTTTAGCTATTATGGTCAGTATAGCTACATTTGTAGTGTTTGTAAAAACATATTATGCAATGTTTTTAAAACCAAAACCAAATGAGTTGGAATTGGAAAATAAAGATGTTCCAAGAGCAATGATTTTTGCTATGGGAATATTGTTAATAATTGTTGTATTATTAGGTATCTTCCCAGATATAGTTACAAACGGAATTTCTAACTTTGTTGGAGGGATATTATGAAATTGTATGATCAAATATTTGATGTTGTAAAACAATTCAAGAAATTATTCTCACCGGGACCTGTAACCAATGCAGATGTTTCAGGAAGCATTACAGCTGAAATATTTTTAATAGTGTCATTGGTGTTGGCTGCAATACTTTTAAGACATGTGAGCGTTTTGCTTGCAGGATTGGTGACATTGATACTCGCAATTGTTCTTATTTCAAATATTCCACTTATTCCTAAATTCAAAATAGAACAGGAAGATTCTTTAGAGAAAATGTTATTTTATGCAGTTGTAACTCTTGCTTTAATTGTAACATTCATGTACTGGGGTGGTAACCTTGTCTAACACTACAATTCGCAATTTGCTTGCAGCAGTTTTAACAGCAGTATTTTCTATTACTTTGCTTGATGCGATATTTAATATAAGTAGCATGATTAATCCTGGTGTAAGTAATATTTATAATGCTTTAGGAACTCAAATTGCTCCAAACATGGTTACTGTTGTAATCTTTGATTTTAGAGCATACGATACTTTAGGTGAATCAATTATATTGTTAACTGCTGGATTAGTGGTTTTATTAATATTCGGCAGAGGATTATTGGGGGATAAAAGATGAGTCAAGGTAGTGTGATTTTAAAACTTATATCCTTGCCAATATCAATTATATTGATTTGTTTAGGTGTAATGACCATTCTTGGAGGTCACATCACTCCGGGTGGAGGTTTCCAAGGTGGTGCAATGATAGCGAGTGGTATAATATTATCTATTCTTGTTTATGGATTAGGTAATTCTCCATTGGAATTGTCACATTTATATATTGAAGTCTTAGAATCTGTTGGAGCATTAGGTTTCATCATATTCGGTTTGATCGGTTTGTTTGTTGGAGGATTTTTCCTATACAATGTGGGAACTGATTTATTGAATGTTGTTCCTCAAGCAATTCAAGCTGCATTCCACTATCCTGATGTTACAAATGCAGGAATAATTCCATACCTTAACATATTTGTAGGTTTAAAGGTATTCGTGGGATTGTCTTCAATTGTTATTGCATTTGCAGGTTTTAAGAAACTTGTTGAGGAGGGTGAATAATGTTATCTCTTGGACCAATAATATTTGGATTGATATTAGGTTTGGTTATAGGTTCACAGATTAAACTTAATGTTAATGATACTCATTTCACTCTTGGGTCATTTTTAATAATAATTATTGCAGGAATTATTGTGGCATGGCAATCTGGTAACTATCCGTTTTATACAGATTTACCGATTTCCACTGCATTTTTATCTGCTTTAATAGGAATTTTTGTAGGCAAACTAATATTTGCAAGGAGTAAATAAGGAGTTTTTATAATGTTTTTAACGCTTAATACAGGTGAAGAAAAAGGAGATTGTATTAAAACATGTCCTACAAAATCTATTAGATTGGTTAATGGAATTCCATTCAGCTGTCTTACTTGTGGAATCTGTTATGAAAACTGTCCTAATCATGCAATATTCAAGAATAGCTATGGTGGATATGTTGTAGACAGAGCTAAATGTAATGGCTGTGGAATGTGCATGTACAATTGTCCAACAAACAATATAACCATTGAAGACGGAATCGTTTATGGAATTTGTTCACGTTGCGGAGTATGTGCAGAAGAACATCCTGATTCTCGTATTGATGGTTTTGAACTTGAAAAAGACAAGCAGATTACTTTAATCAAATCATTAAATATTTTGAATCCTCCACTTGATAAAGTGCCTCATAAAAGTGAAAATAGGGTCACTGAGGTTTCAAGGTCCTACTTTGGAACTGATACGGAAAAATGTATTTTATGTGGAAGGTGTGAAGAGTATTGTCCTACAGGTGCAATACATGTTAAAGTAGACAGGGATGAGGGAATTTGTAGAGAATGCAGATTATGTGCGGATGTTTGTCCAAACGAATCTATGAACAAGCATCAAATTGTAAATCATTCCTCATGTACACTTTGTCTTAATTGTTTAAAGGCATGTCCGCACAATGCGATTTCTGTTGATGATTTCAAAATCATAATTAATAAATTAAATCAGAAGGCAACTGGAAAAATCATATCTTGTCTTAACTGTGGATTATGTGCAGATTTATGTGAAAATGGATCACTTAAAAAGGATGGTGGAAAATTAAGATATGATCCAACAAGTGATACAGAAAATATTGCTCATGATGTGGCAATTAGCCATTGTCCAGTTCACACATTGCGTGAAGATGAAGAAATGTTCATCTATGACGAGTATGATGATGCAGAGCTTCCAACACTTGCAGGATTCTGTGTAAGTTGTGGTAAATGTGTGCAAGTTTGTGATGAAGCATATGCACGTCAATTCATGACACAAACATGGGATGGAAATGTCAGCAAGGATTGTATCTCCTGTGGAATTTGTGTTGAAGTATGTCAGGAGGATGCAATCACATTGAACAGAGGAAAAATCTCAGTGGCACTTGACAAGTGTATTTTGTGTGAAAATTGTGCTGTGCATTGTCCGGTTGATGCAATTCCAAAATCAACAATGTATAAAAATGAAATTAAAGACGGATTTAACTTCATTGAACAAAAATTATGTATGCATTGTGGAGTTTGCTATGGAATTTGTTCATATGATGCAATTGAAAAAGTTGACGGCAATTATGTAGTTAATGATGAAAATTGTACTTATTGTGGAGCATGTAAGAATGCATGTCCTGCAAGGGCATTTTTATTCGAGAGAAATTTTAAAGATTCAATAGAGGGTATTTAAATGAGCAGTATACTAAGAATAGCTTTGGAAGGAGCTTTTACCAACTTTAAAAGAATCTTTTTTGCAGCTGATAGGGTTACAGATATGGACATGCGTAACCAGATAGCAACACTATCCGTTAAAGTCGATGATAGGGTTGATGAAAAGGCATGCATTGGATGTGCTGGTTGTGCTAATGTCTGTCCGACAGGTGCAATTGAGATGAAAAAATTAGCGAATCCAGTTAAATTAACTGATAATTGGACTAAAGATGAAGTACCTGAAATTAATCTTGAAAAATGTGTAGTCTGTTATTATTGTCATGATTTCTGTCCGGTATTTTCACTTTATGGTGAAAAGGGAACAGTTCATCCAAGCAATGTTGGAGATCAGGAAGTTGACGTTGCTGAAATGTTGGACAAGCCATTTAAAATTTCTGACGATAAACTCAAATTCATTGCACAGTACTTATCTGATAATTCAGTGTTAAGAAATAGGGAGGATGGTGATTAGATGGGAATTAAATCATTTTCAAGAGCAAGGGCAATACATATCATGTTGGTGTATACCGGTGGATGTAATGGTTGCGACATTGAAATTGTAAATTCAATATTGTCTCCTCGTTTTGACGCTGAACAGTATAATGTGTTTTTAACCTGGAATCCTCGTGAAGCGGATGTGCTTGTTGTCACAGGTCCGGTTACACATTTAAATAGAAAACCATTGGAAGCAATATATGAAGCTATTCCTAATCCGAAATTAGTTGTAGCTGCAGGAAGTTGTGCGCTGATGGGTGGTGTTTATAAGAATTGTTATGGTGACATTCCTTCAGAGGAAATTGAAGGTCCAGTCGAAAATATTATACCTGTTGATGCAAAAGTTCCAGGTTGTGCTGTAAGGCCACAAGATGTTTTAGCTGGAGTTGTATCACTTTTACCTACATTATTGGATGCAGATTAAGGAGGAGTTAGATGGATGAAAAAGTACCAAGAAGCGAAATAATTGAAACTGAAATTCCATTGGGTACAGTTCACCCTGCTGCATTGGAACCATATAGGGTCAGGCTTTTTGTTGAAGATGAGATAGTTCAAGAAGCTGAAATAACTATTGGTGTTAATCATAGGGGAATAGAAAGGATCATGGAAGGACTTCCGGTTGAAAAAGCAAATGCCTTAACTGAAAAAATTTGTGGAATATGTTCAAATGCACATATATGGAATTCATGCAGGACTGCTGAATTAGGTTTAGGTATTGAAATTCCGGAAAGGGCTAAATATATTCGTGTAATCATGAGTGAACTTGAACGTTTGCACTCTCATTTCTTGTATTTGGCACACGGTTGTGAGGTATTGTCTCATGAAACATTTTCAATGAGAGTATTCTATATGAGAGAAATAGTCATGGAATTGCTTGCAATGATTGGGGGAAACCGTGTACAGTATGGTTGCTCTGTTTTAGGTGGAGTAAGGCCAAGATGTGATTTGGATGAAGCTAAACTATTAAGACTTAAGAATGATATGAATGCACTGGAAGAAGGACTTACAGGCTTTGTTGATAGGTTTATGGCAGATTCTATATTGTTATCTAGGGTCACTGGAATAGGAGTCCTACCTCAAAAGCAAGCAATTGAACTTGCTGTTACAGGACCAACTCTCAGGGCGACTGGTGTTGCAAGAGATTTGAGAACAACAATGTTTGAATATGATGACTTTGATTTCAATATTATCACACAGCCTGATGGCGACGTTAAATCAAACTTGATTATGAGGGCATTAGAGTCATTCGAATCAATTAAAATCATAAGACAAGCTATTGCAAACATTCCAGAAGGTAAGGTAGTAAACCGTGACTGGGAAATGTTTGACACAGAACTTAGCGAAAGTTATATTGAAGTTCCAAGGGGAACTTTATATCATTCATATTCCTTGGAAAGTGGAAGGGTAAGACATTGTATTATAAGAACTCCTTCTATGGCAAATATCGGTGCGATGCAATATGCATGTATTGGTGATCAAATAACTGATGCTCAATTATGTATTGTACAATGTGACCCATGTTTCACATGTACTGATAGGGCAATAGAGATTATAAGGAGATAGAATCATGTTTTCAAATACTATTATTAATTCAGTTCTTGCAGTAATCCTTACAGTGCTAGTTTGTTTCATAGTATCAACATTCCTTCCGGGAATTGAAAGAAAATACATTCACGCTAGAATTCAACAGAGAATTGGGCCAAAAGTTATTGCTCCGGGAATAATGGCTCCAATCAAATTCATGTTTAAGGAAAATGTTGAAGTCTCATCTCCAGTTTCAGGATTATACAAAGCATTGCCAATTATATGTTTCATTGTGGTTTTATGTGTATTGATTGCACTCACTCCTGAAGCTTATAAAATTCCCGCACTTGCAAGTTTAGTTGCAATTGTCGGATTTTTAAAAGTTGAAGAAATCTGCTATGTGCTTATGGGGGCATTGTCTAAATCTGTAATGTCAGTCAATATGCCTTTCCCTGACCAAATTAAAGGTGCGGTCCACAATAATGCAACTCGTTCATTCATTGAGGATATAAGTGCAAAAAGATCTTTAAGAATGATTACTTACGGTTCATTCCCATTATACTTGGCGTTATTTGCTCCAGTAACTGCTGCAAGAAGCATATTTCTACAGGATATTGTGGCATTTCAGCAAGCAAACGGACCATTCTTATTCACAGTGTCCGGTGGAATCGCCGCTATTGTATTTTTCATTGGTTACATGATTATATTAAATGAATATCCATTTTCTATTATTAAAGCTAAAAGCGATGTAATTGAAGGACCATACATGGAATATGCGGCTAAATACAGAGCAGTTGTATTCTTAACTCGTGGATTTTTCATGTTTGTGCTTGGTGCAATATTTTCAGTGTTATTCATTGGAGTTCCGCCAACAATCATGTCATGGGGAATAATTGTAAATATTATTGTAGCATTAATTTTTGTCTTTATGATGGGAATTTTCTCAGCATTCAGCCCAGTATTTACAAATAGGCAATTGTTACCGACAATTTTAGGCGCTACATTACTTGGAATTTTATCTATTGTACTTGGATTATTATAGGAGGAATTATTTATGAAATTTGTTATGAGGCCGTATCACATGGTAAGTCTTGGAGGATATATTGTCGAATGGGATTTCCCATACAGAGATCTTATTATTGTAAATAAAACCTCTGAACCAATAAAAATTGAAATACCTGTATTTCATGAGGAATGGATTCAGGAACATAGGAACTTGGGTCTTGAAGTTATTCCAGTTACAAAGGACGATAATTATTTAAGCATGTGGAAAAGAGCGCATGCAGAACTTGATAAAGTAAGGCCAAAAAATGAGTGATTATACTTTAACAATAAAAACTTACGAGAAAAAAGGAGTTTTGGATGACATTACTGATGTTATCACATCTCATGGTGCTAATATTAGTTATGTTCATCTTTTTGTTGAAAAAAACAATATGGGTTCTATTAACTTAGAGCTTGAGCATGTAGAGGATATTGATGAGTTGGTTTCAGACTTGGAAAATATCGGTGAGGTAAAATCCGTAGAATTGCATGGTTCACAATTGGATATTTATGGAAAACGTATAATCATCGTTGGTGGTGGTGCACAGGTGTCTCAAGTGGCAATGGGTGCTATTACTGAAGCTGATAGGCATAATATACGTGGTGAACGCATTAGTGTTGATACTATTCCATTAGTTGGAGAACAGCCAATTGCTGAAGCTGTTGAAGCGATTTCTAGACTTCCTCGTGTAAGTGTATTGGTATTGGCGGGTTCACTTATGGGTGGAGAAATCACAGAAGCCGTTAAAAAAGTAAAAGAGGAAAGTAAATTAATCGTGATTTGTCTTAATATGCCGGGCAGTGTAACTCAGTACGCCGATTTAATCATAACTGATCCAATTCAGGCGGGTGTCCTTGCGGTAATGTCAATAGCGGATACTGCAGTATTTAATATTGAACGTTTAGGAGACAACATCAAATTTTAATTCATGTTTATGGACGTATAGGAAGGGGAGTTGTCAATTAACTCCCTAACCATTTTTAAAACATATTTCATTATACTCGCATTTTTCACATTTTTTAGAACTTTTTTTAACATCAGGCATTTTTTTATTTTCAATAATTTCTTTTACTTCACGAAGGGTGTCAAAATAGGATTTTCTTAAATCAACATCCATCACTACAGGTCTTCTGTCTCCTATCTTTTCATAATCAACAAAGCCAACATATACATCGGTAGCAAATTCTTCTTCGATTAGAATAGCATTTGAAACTAATTCTATGGAATCGGTTTTCCACACTCCTTTAAGTGGAGGATTTCCATTTTTAAGAAGTACGGGGTAGTATTTTCCATCAATTATTTCAATCTTGTCGCATGTTCCGATTATATCTAAGCTATCATCCTTTATTAAGTAGGAGTACATGCAATTTGGGAAGAACATATCTATGATTTCAAATGCATTTTTGTCAAGTATGGTCATGGATTGTTTTATTTTTAATGCAGTTATTTTTATGCTGAAGTAGGCGTTATCGATAATCTCATTAATTTTTGATGCTTCAAGTCCTAAATTCATGGATTTTATTGCGTTTGTTGTGCTTTTAATGTAGGGATCAATGTTATCTGATAAAACGCTTTCAATTTCACTAAGCACCATTTCCTTTTTGACTTTGCGCATGTTTTTCTTAATCAAATCCTGAATGTCAATTTTAAGCTTTTTTATTTCAACTGCCAGTTGGTAATCTTTATTTTCATGTTTGTCCACATGAGTTTGGAGATATAGCTTCATGGGACAGTACATATATTGTTTAATAGAAGAAACTTTTATCATTTTTTAACCTCTTAAAAATTCTTATTATTAGTATTAACGTAATAATATTTAAAATAAGAAGTTATAAATGATGTAAATTTTTTAAAATAAAATAAAAAAAGTAAATAGCTAATAATTTAGCTATTTAAAAGCAATTTTACACGTTGTAGTACTCTTTGTTGATAGCAGGCAATTTCGCAAAGATGAACGGAATAACAATTAGAAGTATTGTTAATATTAACATTACTGTTCTGCTTAATCCGTCTGCAGTGAAAATTGTGGAGTAGACTCCTTGAGCCCAAAGACCGAAGATACATATTGGCAATATGTATTTGATTACTGCTTTCCAGGTTTTACCAACTTTAATTGATGAGTTGTTGTTTAGTGTTTCAATCAAGTCATCAAATTTGTAAACCCAACCAAAGATTATACATTCGAGAAGTATTGCGAATAACAATGCGAAATTATTCAAGTATACATCGAATATTCCTAAAATTGTACTTCCAGCACCTGTTGCAAAGATGCATGAAATTAAGAATCCAATAATACACACTACTGTCGCTGTCTTTTTACGTTCAATGAGGAATTTTTCTGAAATTGAGTAACATACTCCTTCAAGAAGTGCAATAACTGATGTGATTCCCGCAAATAGGATACATAAGAAGAATAACGGTCCTATAATGTATGCTGCTCCTCCCATTGTATTGAATACTTGTGGGAAAACAACAAATGCTAAACCTGTTCCTTCAGTTACAAGCTCATTAAAAGGAATTCCGCTGGTCACTGTCATGAATCCTAAAATGGAGAATATTCCAATGGAGTTAAATACTTCAAATCCGGAGTTTGAAAATGCAACGATTATTGCATTGTCCACCAGTTTTGAACCTTCAGGCAGGTAGCTTGCATATGTCATTGCAATTGCCATACCTAAACTTAATGAGAATACAATTTGTCCAAATGCGGCCAGCCATACATCAAGATTAGTTAATGCAGACCAATCCGGTGTGAAAATTTGAGTATAACCAACTGAAGCTCCCGGCAAAGTCAAAGAGAATGCAACGATAATTACAACGATTGCGCATAATAATGGAAGTAATATTTTACTTACATTACCGATTCCGTCATTCAAGTCTCTTTTGATAATGAACCATGCTAAAAACCAAATTATAAATACGGATACAAGAACATTCGGAACAATGGTGAACAGTCCAGACATTGAATCAGTTGCATGCAATACGTTGTTTGCAAAGTATAAGTCAGGATTAGCTCCCCATGCTTTTGTTAAACTTAGTATAATGTATATAAAATCCCATCCAACAACACAAACATAATATGTTGTGATTAAAAATACGATTAACAATATGAACCATGCTACTGGCTCTAATTTTTTACTAACTGAAAATAGAATTCTTGCAATTGACTTTTTGAACTTAAATCCTACTGCGTATTCTACTAGAACAAATGAAATACCAAGTAAGAATAATGAAACGATGTATGGAATCATGAATGATCCTCCACCGTTTGAGTATAATACATTTGGGAAACGCCAAATGTTTCCAAGACCTACAGCAGAACCAATCATTGCCATCATAAATGCAAGATTACTATTCCATTCTGATTTTTTTGTCTCTGTCATATTATCACATTAATTTGAATATTATTATTTTAGTTGTTTGAAGTTTATATATTATTGTATTAATTTTGCTTAACCCGTGTTATTTTTTATTAAAAATAGTTGAATGAAATTTATAACGGTTATTTTTTTATTTGAATATTATTCGTTTTTTAAAAATTATTGAAAATTAATAATCGTTGATTAAAATTTAGATAGTTTATTTAAAAAAATAGTAAATTATGAGAGTTTTCACTCTCATGTTTTATGCAGGACTTTCTTTAAGTTTTAAATATTCGTCTATTGCTTCACGGGTGGTTCCGACAACTATGCGGTAATGGCTGAACTCACCGTTAACAATAACCTTTTCAACTTTTCCTTTAGCCACCACATGTTCCCCATCAACAACTTCCCCTGCATAGGTATGTGTAAATGAAACCACTTCGGTTAATGGAACATCCACGCCATCAATGACTTCAACGTTTTCTATTGTGTATAATGAAGGGTTGTCAAATGCTCCAAGCGCACTTACAATGTCGCATTCGATTTGTGAGATTCCTTGAGGTTCATATACTGTATCTCCCCATTCTCCTTCAATTTCATCATAATCTTTGGTTGCTAAAATGTCGAATAAGGTTCCGTTGATGGTTCCTCTATTTGCCTTACGGTTTTCATACCATCTGAATTCCTCTTTTGTTAAGCTGGAATCGAACATTCTTTTATCATAAACAAAATCCCAGTAATCGTCAGTGATTCCTTCAACTGTTATGTGTTTGTCCACTTCTTCAATGTAAACTTCTTTTCCGCGATGCTCTTTAAATGCGGCAATTGCCCTTCTGTGATTGTCGAGGCCATACACCACAAAGTCCAAGTCTGAAACGTCGCTCTTTTGAAGGCCCGGAAGGATTGAACCTGAAATTCCCAGATGGTCATATGGAATGTCAGCCATAAAATGGAAAAAGTCAGCAACATCCATTAATTTTGCAATCAATTCAGGGTTTTTGACTTCGCCGCCGTTTTCAAAAGTTTCTTTAAGACCTAATAATCTCATTTCCGGCTTTATAACTCTTTCAACTTTATCCAATGGTACGCCCATCATTTCAACATTGGTTACATCAGAAAAATATAGGTAATCCGGATAATTTTCTCTTAAAAAGCTGTAAGCCTCTTCAGACCCTACTTTTCTGTATCGTTTGCCGTCCTTTTCACGGTCCCCTTCAGGATCTGGAATATATCTTAGAAATGAAATCACTCTGTTTTCTGGATGTATGTAATTGGTTGATGCGAAATATAAATCATCAGTAGTGTAAATAAAGTCTCTAGTTCTTACTTGTTCCATAATATTATCTCCCTTTATATGTTAATTTCAATCTTAATATTTATATAAATATTTAATCTTAAATTATTGTATGTCTATAATTCATAAACATGTTGATGAAATATTTGAATATGATGGAAGTCAGATAAATCCTTCTTGGGCTTTTCAAGAGTTTGGAATTTATGGTTCTTCAATTATTACATGGATTGGTCCAGTCAACATTACTCCGGATAATTTAAAGGATTTTGCTGATGTTGGGCTTGAAATCAAATCAAATTATATGGTTAATTTCATATGTGAATTTTTTGACCAGCAGCCAACAAACATGCGAATCGCTTATCTTCGCCAAAGGTTATTGGTAATGATTTTTAGAGAGATACTTACAGAATATGGTGTGGCAACTACTCGTGAGGGCGATGACCTATTTGTCGATGGAAGAAAACTGTCCATTTCAATTGCTAGTGTCTCATTAAGTTCAGCAAAAATACATTTCGCTCTTAATTTGGAGGACAAGGGAACTCCGGATGATATAGAAACAATAGGTTTATATGATATTAAAATAAATAATCAACAAGTTTTCACAGAAAATAATTTATTGGAATTAATCAATAAAACTGTATCTCGTTTTATTGATGAGTTAGAAACAATTGAAAATGATATAAGTAAAACAAAGGTGTTAGGATGAAAATTTTAGTAAACGGCATTCAATCAAATTTAAGATTCTCTTCAGCACATGTTATTCCAGGCCACGAATCCTGCGGGTATATTCACGGACATTCTTACTTTGTCGATGTTGAAATTGAAGGCGAAAGAGCAGGGGATTTTGAATTTGTTGTAGACTTTAAAGATGTAAAAGCTTTCACTAAGGCAATTTGTGATGAGCTGGATCACAGATTATTGATTCCTGTTTATAATGATTTAATTGAATTTAAAGACTTTGACAAGAAAAAAGATTCAATTTTCAATTTAAAAAAACAGCACACAGTTCATTTTAAAATTGACGGTAAGGGATATTCCTTGCCTGGTGTCGATTGCGTATTCCTGCCTCTTCCTTATACATCCGCTGAAGAATTATCTAAGTTTTTTGCTGAAACTCTTGCTAAAAAATTGTCTGAAACTTATGATAATCTTGAATATGTTGCAGTATGTGTAAATGAAGGCATAGGACAAGGTGCTGAATTTAGGAAAGATTTATGATGAAGGCTCCAATTATTGAAATATTTTCTTCATTTCAAGGTGAAGGTCTTTTAATAGGCGAAAGACAAATTTTTGTGAGATTTGCAGGTTGTAATTTGAACTGCAATTATTGCGACACCAATGACAGTAAATCAGAAAAATCAGGAAAGCTAATGACTCCTGATGAAGTCACTGCAGAAATTAATAAATTAATCACTCCTGATTGCAAAACCATCTCATTTACTGGAGGTGAGCCTAGTCTTTATCCTGACTTTATTTCAGAAGTTAGTGATAATTTTGATTTGAATATTATGCTCGAGACTAATGGAACTTTACCGGAGAAAATTGATTTAATTAAAAAATTGGATATGGTTTCTTTGGATATTAAGTTGCCTGAGCATTTTGATGGTGATTTTGATAATTCAATTTTTTTAAATGAAATTAAATCACTAAATTTATTAATATCAAAATCCATAAATGTATATTGTAAAGTAGTTATATTGCCGTCAACAAAAATAAAGTCATTTAAAGAGGTAGTTGAAAAATTATCAGAAAATATTTCAAACAAAAGCGACCTTAAAATAATTATCCAACCTTCTAGTCCATTAGGAGAATGGAAAGACATTAATTTTAGATTATTTGAGTTTTCCGAAGTTGTTGGGCAATATTTTGAAGTTTCCACCATTCCTCAAATCCATAAAATATTGGATATTGAGTGAATTTTTGTTTTTGAATATTATTGATTTTATTTTTTAAGATAGCAATTGTAAATAGAGGTGTGAAAATGAAAGACAAAACATCTATTAACAGAAAATCAAACACAGGTGCAGTTGAACGTGAAACTAAAGTTCATGACAGAGAAGGAGACATTATGGCTATTGCAACCAGAGATGTAGTTTCAATTCCTCCTTCAAAAAGTATCAAAGACACTGCTAAAGTAATGATGGAACATGAATTTAGAAGATTGCCAATTACTGACCCTGGTTCTGGTAAATTATTAGGTATTGTAACTGTAATGGATATATTAGATTTCTTTGGTGGAGGAAAAAAATTCAATATCATTGAGAAAAAATATGAAGATAATTTCTTAGCAGCTATTAATGAGCCAGTAAAAGAAATCATGTCTCGTGAATTAATTACAGTATCTAACAAAGCTTCAATTGGAGATACTCTTGAAGCAATGTTATCTAATCAATTAGGGGCTATTCCTATTGTAGATGCTAATGAAAAACTTGCAGGTATTGTTACTGAAAGGGATATTGCTTTATCTTTAGCAGGTGTTGCAGGTAAAGATATTGTCCAAGATTATATGAGTACAAAAGTGTTTAATACTACTCCTGGAACACCATTGGAAGGTGCATGTAAAATCATGGTAAGAAATGGTTTGAGAAGAATTCCAATTATTGGTGGTGAAGCGGACATATCCAAAGCAGCTAAAAAATTATTAGGTATTTTAACTTCTACTGATGTAATCAGATTCTTAAATGCTAAAGAATTATTTGATAACTTGAACTCTAATTTAGCAACTGATGTATTAGCAACTCAAATTTCTGAAATAATGGCTAAAGATCCAGTAACTGTTGAGCCAACTATGGGAATTGGAGAATTGTGCGAACTCTTTGCTGAAAAAAATATAGGTGGAGTTCCTGTTGTTAAAGATGATGAAGTAATTGGTATTATTACTGAAAGAGATATTTTAAACGCTGTTAAAAGATATTAAACATATATTAGGAGATGATAATATGCAAATTAAGAATTTGATGTCTGAGGATATTATTACCATAGACAAAGATCAAAATCTTTCTGATGCTTTGAAATTATTACGTAAACATAATGTTTCACGTTTGCCTGTAACCAACAATAAACAATTAGTCGGTATTATTTCTGAAAGAGACATTGCCGATAAACTTGGTTCTTCAAAATATGAAAGCATGCCTGCATCAAGACTTCATATTTCATCTGTAATGGTTAAAGATGTATTTACAGTTCCTCAAACAATGCAATTGGATGAAGTGGCAAAATTAATGTTAGAAAATGGCATAGGTTCTGTTCCGGTTATGGATGAAGATAAAATGGTCGGAATAGTTTCTAAAGCAGACTTTGTCACTCTTGCTATAGGAATTGCTTTTGATAAGATTACTGTTAAAGAAATCATGTCCAAAGATTTAACAGTAGTTTCACCAACTGAAAGGCTTGTTCATGCTAGAAGACTAATGAAAGAATCTCATGTAGGCAGATTGCCTGTTGTAGAAGATGAAAAATTGGTGGGTATGGTCACTTCTAAAGATTTGATGAGAGCATTCATTGACTTCAGGAAAAAAGTTCCTGAAAAATATCAGAAATCTCAAATTAAAGAAGTGCTAGTTGAAGATATCATGTCTTTTAATCCAACTTTCACTTCAAAAGATACTACTATTTCTGAAGTATCAAAAATCATGATGGAAACAGGATTTAATGGTTTGCCTGTCGTTGACGATGAAAAAGTCGTTGGTATAATAACACAAACTGATATTTTAAGACTAATTGAAAAATTAGAATCTTAAATATCTTTTTTTTATTTTTTTTTAAGGGGGTCTAAGTATTACTTTGATATCATTTCTAGGTCCTAAAGGTACTTTCACTCATCAAGCGGCCAATATACTTGGGGATGAGTTAATTCCATATTGCACAATCCCTGCGGTAATGGAAAGTGTTGCAAATGATGAAACTGATTTTGGTGTTGTTCCTATAGAAAATTCAATTGAAGGGCCTGTTGGAATAACTTTAGATTCTTTAGCTCATAAATTTGATTTAAAAATATTTAAAGAGATAATTATTCCTATAAATCAAAATTTTATTGTTAATCCTGGTTGTAAAATGGAAGATATTGAGGATGTTTATTCTCATGAACAGGCAATAGCTCAATGTAGGGAATTTATTCATAAAAATAATCTTCAACCTCACTATGCGGTCAGTACTGCGAACGCTGCTAAAAGTATTGTTGGAGATAAATCTAAAGCAGCTATTGGAAATGCCAAAACTGTTGAATTATATGATTTGGAAATTCTTGAAGCCAATATTCAAGATACTGATAATAATGCGACTAGATTCGTTGTTTTATCTAAAGATGATCATAAAATCACTGGTAATGACAAAACTTCTATAATTTTTTCAATATATGAAGACCGACCAGGAGGATTATATAATATTTTAGGTATTTTCCAAAAAAATAACATTAACTTAACTAAAATTGAATCTAGACCATCTAGAAGAGGTTTGGGCAAATATTTGTTTTTTGTTGACTTTAATGGTCATAAGGATGATGAAATAATTCAAAATATTATAAGTGAAATTGACGAAAATACTTATTTTTTAAAAGTTTTAGGTTCTTATCCTGAATATTAGGTAACATTTAAATTGATGTTTATATATAATTTACATTATAATAATTTCAGGGAGGGTAGGAATGACAGATGAAAGAGATAAACTTCTTCAGGTAATGAACAGTTTGGAAGCTGATTATAAATCTGGTAAAATTTCTACTGGAAAATATAGGTATTTTCGTTCTAAATATGAAGATAAATTAAATTCTATTGATGCAATGGAAGCAACTAGACGTATAAGGTCTATGCAAGGTAAATCAACTTCTCCAAAGACTAAAAAAAGAAGTAATAATCCTGCCATGAATAAGAAAAGAGAACAACAAGATTTAGTTCAAAAATACATTATAAATCCTAAAAAAGATGATGCGGCATATAATAAAAAGAAAAAATCATCAATGAATGGCGGTACTTTTAAGCTAATTGCAGTATTGGTTTTAATTATAGCGTTTACAGCAGGTGTGGCTTATGGTATTTTTAATTTGGATACTGAAACTGTTGCCAGTAGTGAAGTAGTTGCTACAGTTGAAGATACAGCATTCCCTGAAATTGTTGCTGTGGTAAATACAACCACTACAAACGTTACAGACACCTCAAATAACACTCAGGTTGAAGATACGACGGATAATGATGATAGTGATGAGGTTGAAACAACTACTCAAACTACAACAGAAACCACAACTGATACTCCGTCAAGTTCATCAAGTTCAAGTTCTAGTTATAGTTCCAGTTCAAGTTCAAGTTCCAGTTCATCAAGTTCAAGTTCTCCTAGCTCAGGTTCTTCCAGTGATGGTGGTTCATCACAATCTGGGGATAGTGGAGGATCTTCCGATTCAGGTTCTTCCAGTGAAGGAGGA
Organism: Methanobrevibacter sp.; assembly: GCF_017468685.1. Lineage (NCBI taxonomy): Archaea > Methanobacteriati > Methanobacteriota > Methanobacteria > Methanobacteriales > Methanobacteriaceae > Methanobrevibacter > Methanobrevibacter sp. Next base: position 11,046 of record NZ_JAFUHT010000083.1, on the reverse strand, counting down.
TCTGATAGTGGGGGCAGTGAAAGTGAATAATTTTGATGTGAAGGTGATTTTATGAAAAATAAGCTTTTAATTGGTAGTTTAATTGCAATTATTCTTATTGTATTTTTAATTTCAAGTGTTAGTGCAGATACTAAGACTAATGACGACACTACTGTTCAAACATTATCAAAAGGTGGATTAACAATTAATTATCCATCAAATTGGGGTTATTCACAAGCTACTTCAAATTATTCTATCATGTCCATTTCTAAATTGGATTCAATTGATTCAGCGGGAATTGGGCAGGTCAACATTAATTTTGAGAAAAAACCAATTGAAGGAGAATTTAATTCATTTGTAAATACTACTTATAAGTCTATGGAGTATGATTCATCATTTAATTTAGTTTCTTCAGGTAATTCTGTTATCGGTGACAGACAAGCTTTAGAATATGTTTATACTTCTAATAATAATGGTATAGAAAGAGAACATAAGGCGGTTTGGTTTGAAAAAGGTGGTCAGGCTTATGTTTTATTATACAGTGCACCATTAGATCAATTTGAATCTAATCTATATGTATTTGATTATATCTTGTCTGACATACAAATAACTTAAGGTGTTTTAATGATAATTTTATGTGTAACTGGCAGTATTGCTGCTACTGAATCAATCAAATTGGCTCGTGAGCTTAGAAGGAATGATGTTGAAGTGAAATGTTTCATGAGTGATTCTGCTTGTGAAATTATTCATCCTAATGCTATGGAATTTGCAACAGGTCAGGAAGTGGTTACAAAGTTAACTGGAAAAATTGAACATGTGAAATATTCACAAGAAGATCTGATTCTTGTTGCGCCGGCTACTGCAAATACTATTTCCAAATTTGCTCATAAAATTGCAGATAATCCTATTTCAACTCTTTTAATAACTGCTCAAGGTCATAACACTCCAATTATTTTTGTACCTTCAATGCATGATTCAATGTATCATGCAATTAAAGAAAATATTGATAAAATCAAGCAAGAGGGATCTGCATATTTCATTAAACCTAGGATGGATGAAGGAAAAGCTAAATTTCCATCTAAAGAGGATATTGTTCTCGAATCTTTAAGAACTATTAATTTACATAAAAAGGATTGATATTATTAAAGGTAAAAAAATTTTAATTAGTTTTGGCGGAACATATGAACCTATTGATTCTGTTAGGGGAATTACTAATAAATCCTCTGGAAAAATGGGTTTGGCTCTTGCCCGTGAAGCATATATTCGTGGAGCAGATTTGACATTAATTGTTGCTAATGTCAGTGTAGAAATTCCTGCTGTTTTTGATGATGTTATTAGGGTTGAAACCAGTAGTGAAATGAATGAAGAAGTCTTGAAGTTAATCCCTTTTTATGATATTTTCATTTCTGCAGCTGCAGTATCTGATTTTGAATTCAGACAAAAATCTGATAAAAAGATTGATTCATCTAGTTCATTATTTTTAAATCTAAAGCCTACAACTAAAATCATACGTCAAATTAAAAAGATTAATCCAGATATTTTTCTTGTTGGGTTTAAAGCTGAATTTAATATTTCAAGGGAGGAAATTATTCACTGTGCTCGTAAACAAATTGAAGATGCAGGAACTGACTTGGTTGTTGCTAATGATATTTCAAAAGATAATTGTCAGTTTGGATCTGATAATAATGAGGTATTGATTGTGGATAATGATGTTTTAACAATACCTTTAGCATCAAAAAATGATATTGCAAAAAGCATTTTTGATGTTATTTCCAAAAAGATATAAGTTCATCTATATGTCTTATTATTAACTTATTAGTTTACTTTTTTAAATCAAATATTTTGATAGTTTATACGTGTATTTGGTAGTTTTTTAATAAAACTATTGATTTAATTATCCATTAAATTAATATTTTGTTACTTAATTTTCGGAGGATTTTTTTGATTTGATTATTTTTGAAAAATTGTGTGTAATGTTTCATTTGCTTATATTTTCTCTAAATCAATTTTAATTTTTGATTGTAATTTCAAAAAATATGAAAAATTAATTATCTTGAATAAGTTTAAATGATTTTATTTGGGAGTAGTTTGTTTGAATTTATAGCAAAATATGGGCTTAATTGAGTAATACTTTTTTGATTAAAAACACTAAATCAATCTTTTAAAAAAAGTCATTTAAAAATAAGTATTTTACAAAAATAAGTTCATGCCTTTAGGTGTCAGTTAAATGGAGTGATTAATAGAGTGAATTAACCTAAAGGACATTTCAATGAACTTTTATTTTATTTGCATTAGCATTTATTATTTTTAATTTCATAGTATAAATATCTATCTAAGTAATACTTTTTTGTGTTTTTTGTAGTAATTTTTTATAATTCTCACAGCTATTTTTTTTCAAAAAATCATATGCATATTATCTATTTTTTTTTAAAAATTTTTCTCAACTAATAATGCAATATGGTCTTTTTCGTAAGGTTCCAGTTTTACTTTTTCAATAATCTTAAAACCTTTTTCCTTCAATTTCTTCTCTTGTTCTTTGAAAACTTTTTTAGGCTTTTGAACAACATCAATACTTCTGGCTTTAATCATTAAAAGACCAACACCATTATCATTTGAAAATAAATTCATATTTCTTATGAACAATTCTGTTTGTGTTGGTTGGGCAACATCGCAATACACCAAGTCTGTTTTTCCGACTATGTTCAGATATGATTTGGGTTTGGTTGCATCACCTAAAATCGGAGCAATATTATGTCTTTGACGTGAAAGTTGAACTAATTTCTTTGCGGTAGTAGGTGAAAATTCAATGGCATAAATTCTTCCATTGATTACTATATCTGAAATATGTGATACGGTAGTTCCAGTTGAAGCACCAAGGTATAGGACTTTTGAAGTGTCTGTAAGCTCTAAATTTTTCAATCCATTTAAAAGCGCTGCTGCTAATTTGGAACGTCTAGGGTTCCAAATTCTGTATTCCTCATTTTCTTGAATTAATTCTTCACCATATACAGATGTTCCGGGGATTAAATTTCGTGTTGCTACATTCCCATCTTTAAAATAAACTTTCATGCTTTATCTCCTTTTCCTTTTCTTTTTACCTTTTCTCTTTTTATTTTTTGATTTTGACTTTTCTTCTTTTCTTTTTTTAGTTGTTTTAGTTGGAAAAGGATTATTTTTTTCTATTTCTTCAACTTTTTGTTTAAATTCTTCTGCAACATTTTCATCAATGGTTTTTGTAAAAACATCGCGTCTTACTGCTAAAGATATTTTTCCTGCAAGCATTCTTGCAATTTTACCTCTATTCCACCATTTTGCTCCGCGAACTTGGGGGTGTTGGTAGATTAAACCATATTTTGGGGGACGGTCTCCACTTTTCAAATGTCTAAACAATGCCTTTTCAGCACCCATGATTTGAACAGTGCTTGAAGGATACATTGCAAGACGTTTAATTCCTCCGGAGTGTGAAATTAACTTTGCACCTAATGTTGAACCGACAAGCAATCTGAGATTAGGCGCGATACTTTCCATTTTCTGATCAATATATTCTTCAATGTTTTTTCTTGATTTTTGAAGTTCAAAAATGGATTTTGCATAGTTGTTCATTATTTCTAAATCAATTGGATTAATGTCTTCTTCCAAATCGATTATGTCTTTAGGGAATGCTTCAGGTTTTGCTTTAAGAATTTCTTGTTTTGTTTTGTTTTGAGAAATTAATCGTATATAGGTTTCATTGTTTTTAATGACGTCCATTTCAGGGAAGTATAATGCATACCATTCACGTATTCTTTCAATTAACTTTGAAATGGTTTCATCAATTTCATCGATTGAATTTACAGCCTGAATCAGGTGTTTATCTTCGCTTGCAGATTCTTTTTTAATTTTATAAATTGCAAAATTTTGATAAATATTATTCAATTCATCACTGTCCAAATCAAACTTGTCATAATTTGTTCTTAAGAATTCTCCAGCTTGATTTGGAGTTTTGATGGTAATTTTATCATTGTTATAATCTGACAACCTTTTGTTTGATTCAATGATTATTTCATCATAATCTTTTGATAATTCACCGATAAGTTCTATTTCTTCTTTGACTATCTTTTTATCATCTATTTCTATTAACCGATCGATAATTTCATTTTCAGGAAATAATCTTTCAGATATTAATTCATTTTCACCATTAAAAGCAAAAAATCCCTTAACACAATAAGTAATATAGCATTCCATAAAATAAATTATTCATTTTATTTTTAATAAGATTTATTATATTCTAAACTAAATTATTTTAATAGGTTATATTTATGTCAAAGCAAAGTTTCAGAGATTTAAAAAATGAAATTGAATTAAAAAATGCTGAAATTGACGAAATGTCAATGGAGTTGGATGCAAAAAACGAAGAAATTAACAAGTTAAAATTATACTCCACTAAGTTAAAATATGAAAAAAAGAATTTGGAGGATAAATTGGATACAAAAATAGATTATGACAAGGCAAGAATTAAGGAACTTGATGATTTACAAGAAAAATTGATTGAAAAAGATAAAATCATCGAGGACAAGCATGATCAGGTAAGATATCTCAGGTCTTTAATCGATGATTATAAAACCCAGGTCAAATCTAATTCAGAAGAGTTGGAAATACAAATTAGAAAAATCTCTAGAAGCTATGATGATTTACTCTCTCAAAAAGATTTAATTATCGAAAAACAGGATGAAATTATTGAAAAACTAACTAAAGCTAATGATGAAATTGTTAAATCCAATAAGACAAATGTTTTAAGTTTAAAATTACAAAATGAAAAATATCAGGAAATCATTGATAAATTTTCAAAATAATTAGGAATGTGATAATATGAAATTTGATCCCCATATCCACAGTGTTTATTCTCCAGATGCGCGTTCATACCCTAAAGATATTCTCAAACAAGCTAAAAGAATAGGTTTGGATGCAATTGCTATAAGTGACCATGATGAGATAAAAGGCTCAAGGGTAACAAGAAGTCTTGCAGAAGACATAATTGTTGTGCCGTCAATTGAAATATCTTCCGAAAAAGGACATATACTTGGGTTGGGTGTTGATGAAATCATTCCTAAAGGTTTGTCTGCAGCTGAAACAGTGGATTTAATTCATGATGCAGGAGGATTGGCTATTGTGCCTCATCCTTTTTCATATTATCGTAAAGGATTGTTCTGTAAGGAGAATACTGGCTTGGATATCGAGGGTGTAGAAACTAAAAATGCAAGATATTTTGTTGGATATTCAAATAATCAGGGTAAGAAATTAGCCAAAAAAAGAAATCTTGCCACTTTGGGAGCTAGTGATTCTCATTTCATCGAATCCATTGGTGATGCATATACAGAAGTCGATACTGGGGGAGACGATTCAGTCGACGGTATATTAAAAGCAATTAAAAAGAGACAATGTAAATCTATGGGTCATGCAACAAGCAATATTTTAGTAGCTAAGGAATATTATGTTAAAAAAGTTTTAAAACAATATCCTCAAGTTAAATAATCGTTATATGTCTGAGAAGATGTAATCTTTATATGAATCGAAGTATATGTATCCTGAGATAATACTAAGTATTGTGGCAACATAAATGAATAACAGGTCTATCCTATAAAGGCTATTTTCAAAGGATGATAAAGGAATTCCAATGATAAATAACAGTATTATTCCAATCATCATGCAAACAGTTTTGATTTTTCCATGCCATGATGCTTGAACTGCACCTTCTGTTTTTCCAACAACCATTTTTAAAGAATCCACTGCAATGTCTCTTGAAATAACAATCACTGGCACTATTACTGGAATGAAATTGGAGCTTGCTAATATTATTAACACTCCATTAACCAACACTTTATCGGCAATTGCATCCATAACTTTACCGAAATCAGTCACTGAATTGTATTTTCTAGCAAGATATCCGTCTAAAACATCAGTAAGAGATCCAATAGCAAATAAAATGCCTACCACTATGTATTCTAAATTGAAATCTAAGGAGAGAGTTTTCACTGAATAAATAGGCCATTCAATTCCTAATGAGCTCCAAGGTATGCATAAAATTACCAATACGACTGCAGAAATGACTAGTCTAAGAATTGTAAGTTTATTGGGCAGATTCATTCCCTTTTTCTTATCATTTTTTGCCAAGATGTTCCTCCTTGTTTAATAAATTTATAATGATAGTTTTTCCTGTCTAAATTATGTAAAGCTTAATGCATTTTCACATTTTACTTAAAATTATTTTCATATTTTAATATATTTTTATATCTTAATAAACATTTTTAGATTATTACTATTTGATTGTTTTTTTTCCATAATTTTAATTAATGACTAAGTTTAAAATTTAAATTATAGATTATTTTAAAATTTGTAAGTATTAGATATTTTTTGTGATATTATGTTAAAAACAAATGTTTGCGGAGTGGAATTTCAAAATCCATTGATGTTGGCTGCCGGAATAATGGGAAGCAGTGCTTCATCAATGAATTGGATTTTAAAATCTGGTGCAGGAGGAGTTGTATCTAAATCTTTTTCCCTAAATCCTCATCCAGGTTATGTTAACCCTACAACTGTTGGAGTTGATGGAGGAATTATCAATGCAATTGGATTGTCAAATCCTGGTGTTGAGAATTTTAAAGAAGAATTAAAGAAAATTGACCGTGAAGATAATGTTTTAATCGCTTCAATTTATGGTGCAACACCTGATGAATTTTCGCAGTTGGTTAACGAAGTTCAGGGGATTGTTGACATGATTGAGTTAAATATTTCATGCCCTCATGCAATGGATGGATATGGTGCATCCATAGGTCAAAGTTGTGATTTGTCCCATACTATTGTTTCAGCAGCTGCTGATGAGGCGAATGTACCAATTATTGCTAAATTAACTCCTAATGTAACTGATATTACCGAAATTGCAAAGACCTGTGAAGATGCGGGAGCCGATGCTTTATCATTAATTAATACTGTAGGACCAGGTATGAAGATTAACATTGATGTTGCAAAGCCGGTATTGGCAAATAAGTTTGGTGGAATGAGTGGTAAGGCCATTAAACCGATTGCAATCAGTAATGTCTATTCAGTATACGAATCTGTAGAGATTCCCTTGATTGGTGTTGGTGGAATATATACTTTTGAGGATGTTGTGGAGTTTATATTTGCTGGCGCTCGTGCAGTTCAAATTGGTACTGCAATAATGGATGAGGGCGTTGAAGTGTTTGGCAAAATCAATCAGGATTTAGAAAGATTCATGTCAAAAAAAGGTTATTCTTCTATTGATGAAATGGTGGGTATTGCACATGATTAGGGAACCAAAAATTGTTGAAATTAAAGAAATTGCTGTGGAAACTCCTACAATTAAGACTTTTAAATTTGATTGGGATTTTGAAACATTGGGCAAACCGAATCCTGGTGAATTTTTAATGATTTGGAATTTTAATGATGAAAAGCCAATGTCAATTTCACAAATTAATGACAATGAATTGGCCATTACTGTAAAAAACATCGGAAAATTCACTTCACAGTTACATGATCTTGAAGTGGGGGATGTCATTGGTGTCAGGGGAAGTTATGGAAATGGCTTTGACGCCTCCTTTGAAGGTAAAAGAATCATCGCTATTGGTGGTGGAGTAGGAATGGCTCCTATTAATGCTATCGCCTCTCATTTAGCTAAAAATAATGATGTTGATGTGATTTCTGCTGCTCAAACTAAAGATGAATTATTATTCATTGATTCATTGGAAAATCTTGGTGTCAATGTTCATCCATGTACTGATGATGGAAGTTTCGGATTTGAAGGTTTCGCAACAAATTGTCTCGAGCATTTACTTGAAGATGTGACTTATGATTATGCATTTGTCTGCGGTCCTGAGATAATGATGAAAGGAATATTTGATATACTTGAAGCTTCTAACATACTTGGCCAATATTCTCTTGAAAGATATATGAAATGCGCACTAGGTGTGTGTGGTCAGTGTTGTGTTGATAGTGAAGGTTGGAGAATCTGTGTTGAAGGGCCTGTTTTTGAAGAAAATAAAATTTATAAGATTACTGAATTTGCAAAATACAGAAAAGATGCTTCCGGTGTAAAATATTAATGAGGAATTGATAATATGGAAATTAACATTAAAGAATACTTGACTCCGCCAATACTTATGATAATATTTTTATTGATAGTTTCTTTGATGTTTGTTTTTCCGGTTCTAAGTATGGTTATCTTGGGAGCTATTTTAGCTTATGGAGTAAGACCAGTAGCCTTTAAAATTCAATCAAAATTAAAATTCAAATCCCTTTCAATTTTAATTGCAATGGTGATTATTTTAATACCCTTGATATTGTTGATTGGATATATTATATTTGAGCTTACAGGTTTGGTTTCAGGAATTTTAGCTTCTAATTCATACACAGATGTTGGAAACTCAATTTCAATGTTAACTACTTATCTTCCCGGTGAATTTGATAGCAGTTCAATATCCACATCAATAAACTCATCAATTCAGGAAATAGGCAGTTATATCTTAAATTATCTTGTAAAATTTGTAAGTAGCTTGGTGAATATTACTTTAGATTTGTTTATACTTGTTTGTTCAGTGTTTTACTTTGCCCGTGATGGGGATGACTGTTTAAATTTTATCAAATCATTTGTTCCTGATGATTCTAAGGAATTTTTTGAAAAGACAATTGTATCAATAAAAGATGTTTTAAGAAGCATATTTTATGGACACTTCCTAACCTCACTGATTATAGGAATATTTGGTGCGATTGGGTATTCATTATTGGGTTATCCTTACGGAATATTTTTAGGTGTAATAACAGGAATTTTACAGTTAATTCCAGTATTCGGACCATGGCCAATTTATTGGGCATTATTTTTCATAGACGTCCTCTCTGGAAATTATCCGAGGGCAATAATAGTTCTACTATTCGGATTTTTCTTAAGTACTGTGGATATGTATATAAGACCTGCCCTATCAAGCCATTATGCTGATATTCATCCGTTAATATTACTTATAGGTTTTTTATCAGGGCCTCTTGTTTATGGAATTGTGGGATTTATAGTGGGACCTTTAATTTTAGGAATCACCTATGCAGTTTTAGATAATTACAGAAAAGAATTTCTCATGGGAGATGAATAGATGCAGAGAAATGTTGTAATTCTGGATATAGATTATGTAACTTATGAAAATAAGCCAGTAATAAGATTATTTTCAAAAGAAGGCGATAAAAACATAATTTTAATTGATGATACTTTTGAACCATACTTGTATGTGGTATCTGATAATATTGAAGAGTGCATATCTGAAATTAAAGAGAATATTGATGTAGTTAAAGTTGAAAAAGTTATCAAAAAGGATTTCCAAATAGAATCTGAATTTATAAAGGTTACATTCATTCATCCTCAGGTATTGGCTAAAAATAGGGATGCTTTAAGGGATTTGGAACATGTAATTCAAATTAGGGAATTTGATATTCCATTTTACAGAAGATATCTGATGGATAGGGACATTATTCCAATGACTGAAGTCATTGCCACTGGAGATGAACTTGATACATTTCTAGATTTGGATTCTGCAAAGCTTGATGTTGAAATAATCAAATTAACAGAACCTCTTAAACGTGTTAAGGAATATCCTCAAAATTTCAGAATATTGAGTTTCGATTTAGAAGTCAGAAATCCTCATGGAATGCCTGATTCTGCAGAAGATGAAATAATCATGATTGGAGTTTCAAGCAATTTTGGTATAAATCAGGTAATTTCAACAAAAACAAATTCTAAAGACAAGGATGATTTTGTAAATCAGGTATCCAGTGAAAAGGAAATGATTGAAGAGTTTGTAAAAATTATCAAAGATAATAATGTGGACATTATTGTCGGATATAACTCAGATAATTTTGATTTCCCTTATCTAAAAGACCGGGCCAAAATATTGGATGTAGATTTGGATATTGGAATGGACGGATCTGAAGTGAAATTTATCAGAAGAGGTTATGCCAATGCAGCTTCATTTAAAGGATTGATTCATGTTGATTTGTATCTTGTTATGAGAAGATACATGACTCTTGACAGATACACGTTGGAACGGGTTTATTATGAATTATTCGGTGAAGAAAAAATTGACGTTCCGGGAGACCGCATATGGGAGTTCTGGGACAATGAAGGTGAAGAACTGGATAATTTATTTGATTATTCACTTGATGATGTAGTTTCCACTTTAAAAATTGCAGAGCAGACTTTGCCTCTTAATTTGGAACTTACTCGTATTATAGGTCAACCATTATTTGATGTATCCCGTATGGCAACAGGCCAGCAGGCCGAATGGTTTTTAGTAAAACAAGCTTATTTTGATGAAGAAGTAGTGCCGAACAAACAGGGTTCCAACTTTGCAGACCGTGCATCTGCTGAGGATAATGAAGGTGGGTATGTAAGGGAACCTGAAAAGGGCCTTCATGAAAATCTTGTGCAGTTCGATTTCAGAAGCCTGTATCCTAGTATAATTATATCTAAAAACATATCTCCTGATGTTATGACATTAGGGGAAGTTGAAAACGAGGAGGATTATAATATTTCTCCTGAACACGGCGTCAAGTTTAAAAAATCACCGCAGGGTTTTATTCCATCTGTTATTGATAAGATTCTGCAGGAGAGATTTAGAATCAAACGTGAAATGAAAGCCTCAAATGATCCTCAGCAAAAAATAGCTTTGGATGTACAACAGCAAGCTATTAAAAGATTGGCAAATACAATGTATGGAATTTATGGTTTTCCACGTTTCAGATGGTATTCATTTGATTGTGCAAAGGCGATTACTTCCTGGGGAAGGCAGTATATTAAATCATCAATAAAAAAAGCAGAAGAATATGGGTTTTACGCAATTTATGCGGATACTGATGGTTTTTATGCGAAATATGAAAAATAATTAATTTTTTTTATAGTTAATTACCAAACTTTTGGTATATATGTTTCAAACCATTTGTCATATACTTTTGTATCTAAAATCGATTCAAAGTAAGTATTTATAGTTAATTCATGTAAAAATTCTTTTGATTTTAGATAATGATGTTTTATTT
>NZ_JAFUHT010000082.1 GCF_017468685.1 Methanobrevibacter sp. | reverse complement strand
GTGGTAAGCCACATACTTTGCAATTTCTTCATCCAGTGTTGTTTTCGTAACTTTATTTAAAACTTCAATAGTTGATTTTCCTGACATAATTTATTATTTGTCATTCATCTATAATAAAAGTTTGGTAACTAACTATAAAAAGATTAAAAATGCTTGATATCTCTGATGCGAAAAGAGAAATGTTGGAACTCAAAATCTATGATAAATTCATATCTGAGAACATTGAAAAATTTGTTAATGAATTTAATTGTAGATTGATTAAATTTAATATATATGAGATATATATAAAATTATAAGGAGGTTTATTTAATGTTAGATACAGATGGTTTTTGCAGTGGTTTAAGACCCTCTAAAGTTCATATCCTATTGGAAACATATCGTCTTGAACGTGAATCTAAAAAAGAATTAAATAAATATCTTAATTATTTAAAAAATAATAATTTAAAGGAATACCATAACTTCATAGAATATAAAAGATTAGTTGAGAAAAAAACTCCTAATTTAAAAGAAATCTATTATGAATGTTTGGATGGTAAAAAAGATGTAAATTTTGATTTATTTTTATTATTATAATTACTTTTTTAAACAATAAATTACAAAGTTAACAATATTATTTTTACTTATATTAACTAGGAGAAAATATATGTCAAATGAAGAAATTCCTAAAGACTATGACTTTAAAAAAGAAAAGGTTTGGGAGCAAAAATGGGAAGATGAAGACATCTACAAATACATTGGAGATGGCTCTCGTCCTAGATACATTATTGACACTCCCCCACCATACCCAACAGGTTCTATTCACTTAGGACACGTCCTGAATTGGGTTTACATTGATATGAATGCAAGATACAGAAGACAAAAAGGCCACGATGTGCTCTTCACCCAGGGATGGGACTGCCACGGTCTTCCAACTGAAGTTAAAGTTGAAGAAACTCATGGAATTAAGAAAAATGATGTTTCAAGAACACAATTCAGACAGTACTGTGTTGATTTGACTACTGAAAACATTGCAAAGATGAAATCTCAAATGCGTGCTATGGGTTATTCACAGGATTGGAGCCGTGAATTTGTCACAATGACTCCGGAGTACATGAGAAAAACCCAATACTCATTTTTAAAAATGTATGAGGAAGGACTGATTTATCAGGGAAAACACCCGGTAAACTGGTGTCCACGCTGTCAGACTGCTATTGCATTTGCTGAAGTTGAATACTCAGACAACACAACATTTTTAAATTACGTTAACTTCCCTCCTGCTGTTGAGGATTCATATGATGACATTGTATCTTCACAAAAGTCAGGAAAACAGGCTGATCCTAAAGATGAGGGAATTCTGATTGCAACAACCAGGCCTGAACTGATGGCCGCATGTGTAGCTGTTGTAATCCATCCGGAAGATGAAAGATACACTCACCTTTTAGGCAAATACGTTGAAGTGCCGTTATCACATCAAAAGGTAAAAATCATTGCAGATGAAGAGGTTGACCCTGAATTCGGTACAGGTGCAGTAATGATTTGTACATTCGGGGATAAGACTGACGTAAGCTGGGTTCAGAAATATGATTTGGAAGTCATTGACATCATTGATGATGCAGGCATATTGACTGCAGCTGCAGGAAGATATGAAGGAATGGACTTGCAAAGCTGTAAAAAACAGACAATTGAAGATCTGGACAGTGAAGGCTACCTCCTAAAACAGGAAGAAGTTGACCAGAATGTCGGACAATGTTGGAGATGTAAAACTCCAGTTGAAATTCTTCTTAAAAAGCAATGGTTTGTAGCAGTACGTGACTTGATAGAAAAAACAAAAACCGCAGCAGACGAGATGAAATGGGTACCTGAACACATGAAATCCCGTATGGTAAACTGGGCAGACTCCATGGAATGGGACTGGTGTATCTCAAGGCAAAGAATATTTGCAACTCCAATACCAGTATGGTACTGTAAGGACTGTGGAAAAGTAATCCTGCCGGATGTGGAAGACTTGCCTATTGATCCAACAGTAGACAAGCCAAAACACGCATGTGAATGCGGATGCGAGGAATTCATAGGAGAAGTGGACGTTTTAGACACATGGATGGACTCATCAATTTCACCGCTATCCATTGCAGGATGGCCTGATGAAGACTATGTAAATCATTTCCCATCAAATATCCGTCCGCAAGGACACGACATCATCCGTACATGGGCATTCTACACTACACTCAGATGTATTGCATTAACAGGTCAAAAACCATTCGATGATATCGTAATCAACGGTATGGTATTCGGTGAAGACGGAAACAAGATGTCAAAATCAAGACCTGAGTTTGTGGTTGGACCGGAAGAGGTAATTGAAAAATACGGTGCAGACCCACTTAGAATATGGGCCGCCAACAGTGTACCAGGGTCCGATGTAATATTTGATTGGAAAGACATCAAGCACGGGTACCGTTTCTTAAGAAAATTCTGGAATGCATTCAGATTCATCAGCATGCAAATATTTGATGAAGAAGTAACATATGAAGAGGTTAAAGATAACTTAGGTCCATTGGATTTATGGATATTATCAAAACTCAACAACCTGAACAAAACTGTTGATCAGGCATTTGCCGATTATAATTTCGCAGATACAATCACATCAATCGAAAGATTCTTCTGGCATGACTTCTGTGACGAATACATTGAAGCTGTAAAATACAGATTATACTCAGATGTAAGTGATGAGTCAAGAAGAGCTGCAAAATACACTTTAAGAACAGTTGTTGAAACATCCCTTAAATTAATGGCTCCAATAGCGCCGTTCTTCACAGAAGAAGTTTACCAATACTTCTCAGATGAATCAATACACACTACATTATGGCCTGAAGTGTATGAAGAATTAATCAGTGAAGAGATGGAAGAAAAAGGAGAAACCACTGTTGAGTTGATTGATGAAGTCAGAAGATTCAAATCCGCTTCAAAAATACCATTGAATGCTGAACTTGCAGAAGTCAACGTCTATACAACTGATGATGATTTGGTTGAAATCTTCAATGAATTCGACGATGACTTGAAAGGAACATTAAAAATCAATGAATTGGCAATCAGTTCAGGAAAACCTGAAGTTCATGAAAAAATCATTGAAGTGGAACCTGATATGTCCCAAATCGGACCTACATTTAAAGGTGATGCAGGTAAAATCATCGGTTATCTTAAATCAACAGACATTGATGAAATAGGTTCTGTTTTAGAAGAATCTCATGAACTGACAATCGGTGAAATTGTGGTTCCTGAAGACATGCTGAACATCAAAAAGGAGATTGTCGGAGCATCCGGTAAAAAAGTGGATATCCTTCAATCCGAAAACTTGGACATGATTGTTGAAGTAATAAGATAATTACTTCACAAATTTTTTCTTTTTTTATTTATTTTCATTTCAAACTGAAGTAAATATTGTTTTTAGCCTATTGAAAGTTTATATACTATTAGTTACTTAAATCAATAGTGGAGATGGGTTACTTTTTAATCTCAGTTCGAGTTGGTTTATTATAATTATGTCTATTGTCATATCTAAACCCATCTCTAAATATTATAAATCATTTTCAATTTCTCTTATTACTCGTGCAGGAACACCTACTGCAAGGGAATTGTCTGGAATGTCTTTAGTAACAACTGCACCTGCACCAACAACAACATTGTTTCCTATTGTAACTCCTGGAAGTATTGTCACATTTCCGCCTAACCAGACATCATCTCCAATTCTTATTTCACTGGCCTGTGCCAAATGGTCACGTCTTCCTTTCGGGGTTATCGGATGGCCTACAGTTGTAATCAATGTATTTGGACCGATCATCACATTATCCCCAATATACACTTCCTTAATATCAAGGATAGTCAAGTTGAAGTTGCCTGTGAAATTATTTCCAATATGTATGTTTTTTCCATTGTCAAAGCAGAATCTTTTTGCAATCCACACCTTTTCGCCAACAGAACCCAAAATCTCACTTAACACTTCATGCTGCTTGTCCAAATCATCTTCTGGAAGTGAGTTGAAGATATTGGCATTTTCAATAGCATGCAGTTTCATCATTGATATTTCTTCATCGTCATAGCAGTATTCAAGTCCGGCCTGCATTTTTTCAATTTCTCTCATAGATAAGTATTTATTGAATTTTTATTAAAAACATTATGAATTCAAATTTTTACTCTAATATAAATATTGCTTTAATCTTGTAATTTTATATATTAAGTACAATATTTACTCAGTTTAAGATATAAAGACTTAAATACTAAATAAATTAAATAATAATCTAAATTATCATTCAATTGAATGATTAAGGATAATCATGGGATTATTGATTGTTGGACATATATTTATTATAATGTAAGTAAATATAATATGTTAATTAATGTCTTAATTGTGATTTTATGCATGATCGAATTAAAGTAGCTCAGGAGTTTGCAAATTTAATCAAATCAGATGATATCAAATTAATTATGTTGTTTGGTTCAGTTGCCCGTGGGGATGACCACGAAGAATCTGATATTGATATTTTAATTGTATCTCCGATTGCTGATAAAATCAAACCTGAAATTCATAAAATCGCTATAGATATAATTTTTGAAAAAGATGAAGTTATATCTCCAAGACTAATGACTGAGGAACATTTTAATAAGACCAAAGATTATCCATTCTTAAGTAATGTACTAAAAGATGGTGTTCAGATTGGATAAAGTAAAAGAAGCATTAAATGTTGGTAAAAGTCAATTAATTTCAAGTAAAACATTGTTTGAATCCGAGCAATATAGGAATTCAATAACCATGTCCTATTATGCGATGTATTCTTCTGCATTAGCTTTACTTTTAAAAAAAGGAATTTCTCCAAAAACCCACGAAGGAACATTAAGACAGTTGGCTAAGGAATATGTCAAAACAGGATTGCTCAGTAAAGAATCCTATGATTTTCTTTATAATAGTCGTGAAACTAGAAATGATTCTAGTTATGATTATTCAAAAATTTTTTCACAAGAGGATGCTGAAAATCTTATTTTACAAGCTGAAAAATTCATTAATGAAGTTGAAACTTTATTATGATTTTGAGTCCGTCCAATAATTCAATTTTTTGATTGGATTTTTGTAAAAAGATTTTAATCTGAGTATGGAATTAGTGGGATTTCGTGAGGAGATTTACACTTGAAATCTCACTTCATTACATTTTTTTAACATTATGAAGTGATT
>NZ_JAFUHT010000081.1 GCF_017468685.1 Methanobrevibacter sp. | reverse complement strand
CCCAGCGTTCTCCAGTTTTTCTGGTCGTATGAACATAATCTGAAGCTTTAGAAATCGTTTCACCCTGATACACCATACTTATGACTAGTAATTTTCGATACATGTCATAAGAATCCTTATATTCTTTCATCACGGATTTTAATTCATCCAATTCAAGATGATCTGCAATTTTTTTATTTCGTTCAACCATGAATATTATTTTGTCAGTTATATGGTATAAACTTTTCGAGAAAAACTATAAATGATTTTAATAATCTTTTAAGAAATTCATCAGTGCTAGATGAATCAGTATTTTTCGACAAATAATCTATAAATTTATCTTTAATTTCTTGAACTGTTTCAATATGGGTGAAATCTGTTTTGAATCTGAATTCTCTGATTAATGTTTCAATTGGAACATCCTCAAAATCAGCATTACCGTTAATCATTATTGCTGATGAGTGAATTTCTGATAATTCAAAAATCTTCTTGACTCCACCATATGTTTTACCATCCGCCATTGTTTGTTGCCTATCAGTTGCTAAAATTCCTAATCTTTTAGTTAATATCATAGCCTGAGAAGTCATAAAATACCTCCATAATTGATAATATTACTATAAAACTATCAATATATAAAAATTACGACGAACAAACTTCAATATTGGATTAGAATCGAAAATTAGCAAGTTTAAATCAATATTGATATTAAAATATAAAAAATAAAAAGATGAGTTAAAAACCCACCTACATTTTTTGAGGTGCTGTTACACCTAAAATGTCTAAAGCATTTTTAATGGTTGTTTTTGCTCTGTCAACAATAATTAACCTAGTGTCTTCCACATCAGAACCAATTACTTGTTCTTCTTTGTAGAATTTGTTGAATGAACCTGCAAGGTCCTGTGCATATTGGGTAATATTGTGTACCCTTTGCTTATTAGCACAGTCTTCTACAACCTGTGGGAACTTGGCTATTTGTCTGATTAAGTCCTTTTCTGTTTCATCAGGAGCCCATTCATCACTGACAGTCAAAGAGGAAATGTCCTTACCTGATTTTTCAAGCAATTTGCATGCCCTTGCATGAGCGTATTGGATTGATGCACAGCCTCTTTCAAAGCTTAATGCTTCATCCCATTTGAATGTCAAGTGTTTTTCTGGAGATAATTTTGCAATGAAGAATCTTACTGCCCCTATTCCAATTTCTTCTGCCATAGGTGCAATTTCATCTTCAGTTAAATCAGGGTTTCTTGATTTTATTTCATCATGCGCCCTAAGGACTGCCTCATCAATCAGCTCATCGACTGATACAAATTTTCCTTTTCTTGTTGACATTGATCCTTCAGGCAATGTGATGAATTCATAGAATATCACTTCAGGAGGAGTTTGCCTGAAGATTTCTTCAAATATTACCTTGATTTGCTTTGCAGCCAACTTGTGGTCTGAACCTAAAATATCAAGTACAGTATCACCTAAAGTTGCTTTATACTTATGGTATGCCAAATCACGAGTTGAATAAAGTGATGTACCGTTTGATCTTCTTAAAACGAATTCTTTTTCAATGTTGAAGTCTGTAAGGTCAATGTATAACACATCGTTTTCACGGGTAAAACCTTCACGCTGAATATAGTTTACAAGGTCATCAACTTCACCGCTTCTTACAAACTGACCTTCCCATACAAAATCATCATGATTTATATTCATTCTTTGAAGTGACTGCTTCATTCCAGAGATACAAGTTGAAACTACTTGCTCGAAGATTGCATTTAATTCCTCATCTTCACCATTTTCATATTTTTGTATCAATTCATCTACCTTAGCTGCCAATTTTTCATCTTCTTCAACAGCCTTGTTGGCATCAAAGTATAACTTACCAACCTTATGGTCAACTTTTTCTCCTTCATAATCTTCGATTTTCAAACCGAGTTCAGTTATACCGCAAACGATGATAGCGATTTGTCTTCCCATATCATTTACATAATATTGTGTGCTGACATCCCTACCTGCCAATCTCAAAAGTCTGGATAAAGAATCTCCAAAAATGGAGTTTCTTATATGTCCAATATGCAACGGCCCGTTTGGATTAGCTGAAGTGTGTTCCAACACTATTTTTTCTCCAGTTTCAGGAAGCTGACCGTAATTTTCATCAACTTTTTCCAATAATAATTTTGAGAACTTGTTGTAATCAATGAAGAAATTAACATAAGGTCCGAAGTTTTGTACTTTAGAAAATATTTCAGGAACTTCAATTTTATCAACCAAGTCCTTTGCAACTTCAGGAGGTGAAGTTTTTAATTTTTTAGTAAGTGCAAATGCAATAGTACTTGCAAGATCACCTAAATTAGGATTTGGAGGGAAGTCCAATCTGAAATCCCTATCAATTTCTTCATCATATTGATCCAATGCCTTATTGATGGCATCTATAGCTTGTTTTTCAATTTCAAAATACATTAACTCACCTTAAATAATAATTATAAACCTCTTAACCAGAGGGAAAGATAACCGATTTTCGGAATAACAATCAGATTATCACCTAATGTCACAACCCTTTGCTCTATCTGGTCTGCAGTGACATAATAAGGGTCAGGTCGATCATTATTGTCTCCCTTAATGACATACATTGTTGTTCCATTGATATCCGTAATATTAATGACTCTATGAATTACCGGCTGGTCATACCATGACGCATCATAAACAACCACATCCCCTACCTGAACATCATTAGGGTCAAATTCCTGAATACCAAAGAAATCTGCCTTTTCAAGAATAACAATATCTCCCCTGTAAAATACAGGTTCCATACTTCCTGAAACAACAACACTCAAGTGTTGGGCGGCAATTAAAACGATTATAAGAATAATTGCATATGATACAACTTCTTTCCAATCAATATCCATTGTATTACCTTCTTCTTTTTCTAAATGCTTCTTTTAATGCTAATTCAATAGCATCTGAAGTTTTTTGTATATCCTCCATAGTATGAGCATTTGAAATAAAATTACATTCAAATTGTGAAGGTGGAATGAAAACACCTTGTTTTAATAAAGTTTTAAAGTATCTTAGGAATTGTTTCCTATCAGATTTTTGAGCATCAGCATAATTATAGACTGGCTCAGGATTGAAATAAATTTGAAACATTGAAGCAAGTCCAACAGGCTGAATATTATAACCTTCATCATCAATTATTGAAGCAATATTTCCTCTGAGATAATTTCCTTTGCGTTCCAATTCCTTGTAGAATGCTTCATCCAATTGGGTTAAAGTTGAAATACCTGCCTGAACAGAAACTGGATTTCCTGAGAATGTTCCTGCCTGATAAACAGGACCTTGCGGTGCAATCAATTCCATGATTTCTTTTTTACCACAGAATGCACCCATAGGAAGGCCCCCACCTACGATTTTACCGAGAGTGGTTAAATCCGGAGTGACGCCATAATATTCCTGAGCTCCTCCACGTGAAGCCCTAAAACCGGTGATTACCTCATCAAAAATCAATACTATACCATTTTCCTCTGTGATTTTACGGATGAACTCTAAAAATCCATGTTTAGGCTCAATACAACCGACATTACCCATTACGATTTCCATAATGATACAGGCAATGTTGTCACCTTCCTTTTCAATTAATTCAGTCAGCGCCTCTTCATCATTGAATGGTACGGACAAGGTATTTTTGGTAGTGTCTTCAGGTATACCTGGACTGTCAGGTAATGTTGCAGCTCCAGAACCACCTTTTACAAGTACATAGTCATGTGCACCATGGTAAGCTCCTTCGAATTTCACTATTTTATCTCTTCCAGTGAAACCTCTTGCAAGTCTGATTGCACTCATTGTAGCTTCTGTACCACTGTTACAGAATCTTACCATTTCAGCAGATGGAATCCTATCGATAACCTCCTTAGCCAAGGTTATTTCATTTTCAGTTGGTGTACCATAAGCAGTACCCATAGTCAGCTGATTGGAAACTTCCCTTACAACCTTAGGATCAGCATGACCTAAAATCAATGGCCCGTAGGCAAGACAGTGGTCGATGTAAGTTTTTCCATCAGCATCTGTTAGTTTGGATCCCCCTGCACTTTTAACGAAAAAAGGATAAGGTTTAAAAGCACGTACAGGTGAGTTTACTCCACCAGGGAAATATTTTTTTGATTCATTGAACAATTCTTCTGAATACATATTATCACTATAAATGTTGGATTAATGAATTTACACAAGCAACAGCAATAGGTGTTCCGCCTTTTGGCCCTTCAACAATAATATTTGGAATATCTGAATTATGAAGAGCTTCTTTTGAGTCAGCCGCTCCTACAAAACCAACAGGAACCCCAACAATGGCTTTAAGATTCATTTCACCTTTAGCGTATAAATCCATTGCTTCAAAAACAGCAGTTGGAGCATTACCGGAAACGACTATTCCTTCAAAATCATTCTGTGCAGCATATCTCATTGCAGCAGCTGCCCTTGTAATCTGATTTTCCTTTGCGATTTTAACTACTTCATCGTTTTTAATGTAACACTCAACTTCCCCCTCATATCTTGTAATACCATATTTAACCATGTTGATATCAGTTAATATGGTTTCTTTATTTTTAAGGGAAGTCATAGCTGCATCTACAAAATCAGAACTTATTTTCACTAATTTTGCATACTCAGGATCAGCAGTTGAGTGAACAATCCTTTCAACGATGTCTCTTTCAATCGGTTTTAAGTCTTTGACATCATCTCCAATAAGGCCACGGATAATTTCACGACTTTTGTTTGCAATATCCAAACCTTGTTTAGTTGATGCACCCATGAACATTTTGTCTGTCATAATGTAAGATTTGTATTAAATATATGTTAAATATTTTGTCTTTTGAATTCGACAAACATTATCTAAAACATGACTTCTCCAATAATAAAAATTGATTGGTGGAAATTACTTTTCACTAGCAGACAAACCTGCCAGATAGCCTGTTGAAAAAGCGATTTTTAAATTATAGCCACCGGTTGGGCCATGCAAATCAAGGACCTCGCCTGCAAAGTATAAATTAGGAATTAGTTTGGACTCCATTGTTTTAGGATTAACATTTTTAATATCAACACCACCAATGGTCACTTTAGCCAATTTGTCATTAAAACCAGTGATTTCAAAAACAAATCTTTTCAGGTTTTCGACAAGTCGGTTTTTGCTTTTCTTATTAATCCTTGACAGCTGGGTTTCGCCATCAATTTTACATTCATTTAAAAAGTATTCAATGAAACTGTTTGTCAAAAATAGCTTCATATAGTTTTTAATCATTGTTTTTCCTTTGGATTGGAAATCTTTGTTGAATTTAGCCATCAAATTCTCTCGTGTCAGTTCTGGACATAAGTCGATTGCGACTTCAAGATTGATTTCGGGTTCATTTTCTAATAAGTTATAACTTATACCTTCTGAGATTTCATTGCTCAGATTTATGACTGCAGGACCTGTCAGACCAACATGGGAAAATAAAACATTACCTTTAACCCTGCTTTTCTTATAACTTATAACTACATCATATAAGGTTACCCCGGCAATCTCAGACAAGTCATTTTTGGTAATCAATGGAACCAATCCGTATTTTATCTCTGTTAAGGGATGTGATGTTAAAGAATAGTTTTTAATGTCACATCCTGTTTGCGGATAGGTTATGCCTCCAGTTGCGATGATAATCTTGTCTGCTTTTAACTTATCATTTATAACAAAATCATTAGTGATACTTGTAACTTCAAAGTTATAACTTATACTTACATCTTCAATCTTATCAGTTAAACCTTTTAAGATATCACTGGATTTCCCGCTTTTTGGAAAAACACGATTATCCTCTTCTGTGATAAATTCCAAATCAAATAGTGACAGTAAATCCTCATTAGTAAAAGAGTAAAATGAGTGTTTTAAAAAGTTTTTATGAGAATATGAATTCAATAACGTATTAATCGGCTTTGAATTAGTAATATTACATCTTCCTCCACCAGTAATCAAAAGTTTACGACCTAAAGAAAAATTCTTTTCAAGCAATATTACGCTTGAGGAATTCTGGCTTGCGGCGATTGCAGCCATAATCCCGGCAGGACCTCCACCAATCACAGCTATTTCATATTCTTCCATATTAATCTAAAAAAGAAAAAAAGAAATTAAGGGGTTAATCTGTGTCTGTCTCTTGGGAAGAGTACACATTCACGGATGTTTTCAGAACCGGTAAGTACCATAGTTAACCTGTCAGCACCTACACCCCAACCTGCATGTGGAGGCATACCGTATTCGAACGCTTTCAAGTAGCTTCCAAATCCAGCAGGATTCAATCCTCTTTCTTCAATTTGTTTTACGAGTAAATCATACTGGTGTACACGTGTAGCACCTGAAGATAACTCCAAGTTGTTGTACATTAAATCGAATGCATGTGAGTATTGTTCCTCGCCGTCAACAGGCATTACATAGAACGGTTTGATTTCAGAAGGCCATCTGGTTAAGAAATAAAATCCTCCCATTGTGTCTCCTAAAGCTTTTTCAGCTTCACGGGATAAGTCTTCTCCCCATTCCATACTGACATCTTTTGAGTTTACGATATCAACTGCTTCATCATAGGTTACTACAGGGAAGTCGCCAGTTGGAACTTCAAGTTCATGACCTAATATTTCTAATTCATCAGCACAGTTTTCGTTGATGTCTTTTAAGACTTTGATAATCATGTCGTTTAGGATTTTCATTACGTCTTCATCATCAGCAAAGGATGCTTCTGCATCAATGGATACAGCTTCGTTTAAGTGTCTGAGTGTATCGTGCTCTTCTGCTCTGAAGATTTGACCGATTTCAAATACTTTATCCATTCCGGAAGCCATCATCATCTGTTTGTATAATTGTGGTGACTGACCAAGGAATGCTTCTTTTTCAAAGTAAGTGATAGGGAATAATTCTGTTCCTCCTTCAGTAGCTGATGCTACGAGTTTAGGAGTGTTAATTTCATAAAATCCGTTGTCATAGAAGAAGTCACGGATAGTATGGAACATTTGTCCTTTGATTTTGAAGATTGCTGAAACGTTTTCTTTTCTGATGTCCAAGAATCTTGAATCTAATCTTGTATCGATTCCAGCTTTAACTTTTTCTGTTGGATCCATTGGTAAAGGTTGGTTAGCTAAGTTTAATAATTTAATTTCTTTAGGAATGATTTCAACACCGTTTGGTGCTTTTCCTGCTTCTTGAACTAAACCTTTAATTGCTACAACAGATTCTTTTCTTAATTCTCTTAATTCTTCCATTATTTTTTCATCGACTTTTTTGCTTGGAGCTGTGATTTGAACTCTGCCGGTTACATCACGGATGATAACGAACATGATACCACCAAAATCACGGATTTCGTGCACCCAACCCATGATTGTGATGTCGCTTCCTGCTATTTCAGGAGTGCATTCACTAGCATAATTTGTTCTTCTCCAATCTTTTAATAAACCTTGCAAAATATTCACCTCGAGGTTAGTAAAAAATAATTAATCAATTAATTAAAATTGTTAAAAATAAGTGTTGTCTAAGTTTATAGGCGAAACCTATAAACTACACCCAATTAGACAACTGTTTATTACCTAATTTCTTTCTTGTATAGAAAGTGACGAATACGAAAAATCATATTCTAGATATTAAATAGGTTAACATGATATATAAAGTTTACTAAACTAATTAAAAAATCCTTGTTTTTTAAAAATAAGTATAAAAAATAGATTAAATTAAGATAGGATTGGGAAGAGTTACGCAAAACTTCCGGCGGGTGAACCTTGAAAAAATCACGAACCAATCCTACATAATTCAACCGTAATACGAGACTAACCTATCATTTATTGTAATGATTATAAATTACAATAATATCAAGACTAATCAAGACAATGTCAAGTGCTATTAGAACTAGACTCAACATTAAAACCCCTCACCTCCAATACAAGAGGAAATAAATAAGCATACATTATTTCATTTCCAATCAGGTAATTAAGTTTTAATTTATCTATTACATCAAGAATTATTGTTATTAAACTATATAAAATAAGTAGAATTTGTTTTAACAATATTGAAAGCAACTCGTTAAATTATAATGAAAAATAAATATTTAATAAAAATAAAAAAGTAGATAAATTATTCAAATTTATCCTTGTCCAAAGTTTTAACTATTTTTGCAGGAACTCCTACAGCCACTTCATAGTCACCGACATCCTTTGTAACAATAGCCCCTGCTCCAACGATAGCATATTCACCAATGGTGACGCCAGGCAATATGCTTGCTCCGGCTCCAATCCAGGCACCCTTTTTAATATGGATTGGCTTGCAGGTCAAAACTTGCCTGTCATACTCGTCATGATTGTTTGAAAGCAACTGGACATTGGCCGCCATCATAACATCATCTTCAATGGTTATTCCTCCACGTGCCATCAGTAGTGAATTGGAATTGATAAAAACATTATTACCAATTTTCAGATGATCAAATGCTGCACCTGCAATTGGAGCCATAATCTGTGAGTTTTCACCGATATTATCGCCCAACAGTTCCTTAAGCAACTTGTTATATTCATCAGTGTTTGGCATTGTGTGATTGAGCTTGAAAACGATTTCCGCCATTTTACCTGCTTCAATCATCTCCTCTTCACTCATTAATCTCATGTCAACTCTTTCAAAATCCATTTAATCTTCTCTTAATCTTGTTTTGAATGAATTAGAGTGTGCAAAGAATCCTTCATACTCAGCGATTGGAACAGAAGTCTTTGATAACTCCTCAAGCCCTTCTTTTGTCAATCTCTGAACCGTTGGCTTTTTAATGAAAGCCTCAGTAGATAAACCGGAATACATTTTAGCACCTCCACCTGTAGGAAGTACGTGATTTGTTCCAGATCCATAATCTCCCGCTGCAACAGGTGAGTATGAACCTAAAAAGATTGAACCCGCATTGTTGATGTGTGATAATGTTTCATCATCATCTTTTGTGGTTATGATTAAATGTTCAGGAGCGTATTCGTTTGTAACGTGAATAGCTTCCTCAAATGTGTTTGTGATAATGATTTTTCCACTTTTAGATAATGATTCCTCAATGATTTCACGTCTAGGCGCAATTTCAGTTAATTTGGCTACAAATTCATCAGTTTTAACTGCTAAATCCTGTGAATCTGTTACTAAAAAACATGATGCATTAGGGTCATGTTCTGCTTGAGCTAAAATATCAGTTGCCAAAAATTCAGGATTTGCAGTCTCATCAGCCAATATCAGTACTTCAGAAGGGCCTGCCGGAAACTCAATATCTACCTGTCCATATACTAGTTTTTTAGCAGCTGTAACGAATATATTTCCAGGACCTACAATTTTTTCTACTCGTGGTACAGATTCACTTCCATAAGCCAGTGATGCAATAGCCTGTGCACCACCTACCTTATAAATTTCATCTGCACCTGCAATATCTGCAGCCACTAAAATAGCATCTAAAATTTTGCCATCTTTTTGAGGTGGAGTTACACAAACTACTTTTTCAACTCCAGCAATTTTTGCAGGTATTACAGTCATTAATATTGATGAAGGATAGGCTGCCCGACCCCCTGGTATGTAACATCCAGCAGAGTTAATTGGCCTTACAATTTGACCTGCAACAACACCAGGATTTACTTCCATGTTCCAACTTTCAGGAATCTGTCTTTCATGAAATTTACGTATATTTGATGCAGCTTGTTTAAGTGCAATTAATAATTCATCATCTAATGTATCATAAGCTTCCTTAATTTCATCTTTGGATACTTTCAAATTTTCTATCAATACACCATCAAACTTTTCAGTATATTCACGAATAGCTTCATCACCATTATTTTTTACATTGTCTAATATATCGGAGACAATATCCAAGACATTATTAACATCCTGTTCTGACCTTTTAATAGTTTCTTTCAAGTTAATTTCAGAGTATTTTAATATATCCATTATAACACTACCTTAAAATAGCTCCAGTATCTGCTGAGTGAACTAATTTTTGATATAATGCCAACCATCCTGATACATCACTTTCTGGATGATTTACTTCTTTAAGTCTTGATTCAATCTCTTCATCACTTAACTCCACATTGATAAATCTGTTTTCAATGTCGATTTCAATGATATCACCATTTTTGATTGCAGCAATAGGACCGTCTTCTCTTGCTTCCGGTGATACGTGACCTATACATGGCCCACGTGTTCCGCCTGAAAATCTACCGTCTGTTATTAACCCTACATCCTTAATATTCATTCCTGCAAGAGCTGATGTTGGATTTAGCATTTCACGCATTCCAGGACCTCCCTTAGGTCCTTCATATCTAATAACAACAATATCCCCCTCTTCAATTTCATGGTCAAATATTGCTTTTGTAACATCTTCTTCTGAATTATATACTTTCGCAGGTCCCTTAAGATGCATTAAATGATCCGCTACAGCACCTTTTTTAACTACACTTCCGTTAGGTGCAAGATTACCTTTAAGAATAGCAATTCCACCATCCTCATGAACCGGATTATCTAATGTATGAATAACATCAGTGTTTTTGTTTTCAACAGTTTTGAGGTTTTCTTCAATTGTTTTGCCTGTTACTGTTAATTGATTGGTGTCAATTTTATCTCCTAAAGTTTTAAGAACTGCCTGAATACCACCAGCCAAGTGCAAATCCATCATAGAATCTTCACCAGCAGGAGAAATCAATGCAATATGTGGAACATTTCTTGATATTTCATCAAACAATTCCAAATCAACATCAATGCCTTCAACTTCACTTGCGATTGCAGGAATATGAAGTGCAGTGTTAGATGAACCTCCAAGTGCCATATCAACTGCAATAGCATTGTTGAAAGCCTCTTGAGTTAAGATATCAGACGGTTTAATGTCATCTTCTACAAGTTTTATTATCTGTTTACCTGATTCGAATGCAATCTGATTGTTTTCCTCTGTCCTTGCATGTGTTGTAGCGCAAGTCGGCAGGGATAAACCGAATGTTTCAGTTATACATGCCATAGTGTTAGCTGTAAATAATCCTGAACAGCTTCCGGCACCAGGACAGGCACATCTTTCAAGTTCACTGACTTCCTCTTCAGTCATTTTACCTGCAGAATATGCACCAACAGCTTCAAAAACAGTAATCAAATCAGCAGGTTTACCATTATATTTACCTGATTGCATTGGTCCGCCAGTAACGACTATTGATGGAACATTTACTCTGGCTGCACCCATTATCATTCCAGGAACTACCTTATCACAGCTAGGAATTAATACCAAACCGTCAAATGCATGACCTTTTGTCATGGATTCGACTGTAGCTGCAATGATTTCACGGGAAGGAAGAGAATATTTCATTCCTTCGTGGTTCATACTGATTCCGTCACACACTGCCATAGTATCGAATTCAAATGGAATACCTCCAGCAGCAATTATACCTTCTTTTACAAATTCAACAAGTTCCTTTAGGTGAATGTGTCCAGGCACAATATCTGTGAAACTGTTTGCTATTCCAATGAACGGTTTTTTAAAGTCTTCATCATCAAGCCCACAAGCCCTTAATAAGGATCTGTGAGGTGCTCTTTGAATTCCTTTTTTTACATTATCACTTTTCATTTAATCACACAATTTAATCAAATCATTTATATATCTATTTTTAATTGTTTTTATAATATTGTATAATTTGAAAAGAGAAATCTAGTTGATGTTTTCTGATACATCAAGAATTAAATGTGTTGAAAAATATTGTTATGAAATAAAATTTTTAAAGAAATGAGCATTTAAAAATATATATTTGAAAATAAGTAGTGAAATTATAACATCTAATTTCCATTAAACTATTAGTGAAATTTAAGCAAAAAATAAAAATTATGGGAAAATATATTTCCCAATGTGTTTAATTTAATCTTTTCTTCTTAAGGATACACCTGCAACAGCCAACAAAGCCAAGAGTGCCATGACTATAGGATTACCAGTAGCATGCATTTGCTTTGAAGATGAACCTACTGAATATTTAACAGGAGTGGAAGGGTGATCATAAATATCATCTCCATCATCATCCTCATTAGGATTTGGTTCACTCTTTTTGCCACCATCATCCTCATCGTCATCATCCTTTGAATTGGATTTAGGATTTACAACTTCTTTATCCTCATTATTTGTTAAATTAGGATCATAGGTGGAACTATTTACAACAACAATATTTTCAATTGTACCACCGGATATCAACACTTTTGTAGTAAGTGTCAGAGTTGCTATTTCACCATATTTTAACTCTCCAATTTTCCAAACATCATTTTCAAAGCTACCTTTGCTTCCTTTAGCAGAGATTAGTCTTAATCCATTTGGCAATTTTTCAGATACAACAACATCTTTTGCAGTATCAGGACCTAAGTTAACAACTACAATAGTCCAAGTAATTACATCTCCTTTTGAAGGTTTTGGATTAGATACAGTTTTTACAACTTTAACATCCGCTTCAGGGTCAATATTTGTGGTGTCATTGTCTTTGTTATTTTCGGTGTTGTTATCTGGAGTAGTAGAGTTAACTACAGCTACATTAGTAATTTCAGCATTTGTTATAGTTACTAAAGTAGTTATTATTAATGATTTTGATTCACCATTTGCCAAATCACCAATAGTCCAAACACCTGTGTTTTTATTATAATTACCATTTGATGAAACAAATTTCAAGCCTTCAGGCAATTCATCAGTCACAGTCACGCCAATAGCTTTACCAGGACCATGATTGGTTACGGTAATTGTCCATGTAATAGTATCCCCCTTATGAGGATTCTTATTAGATACGACTTTTACAATCTCTAAATCAGCAGGCAATTCATCACCAACCTCAGTAGTGTTGTTAGCTTCATTATTTGTTTCATTTGGATCATATATATCGTTTGTTACATTAACATTGTTTATTAAACTAGTGCTTGAAACATTTACTAAAGTATCAATAGTCAATTTAGCAGACTCACCTTTAGCCAGAGCGCTAATATACCAAATCAAATCATCTGAATCAAATAATCCTTTTGTTTTAGTATATGATTTGAAAACTAATTCTTTTGGCATTTTGTCTTTTACATAAATATTTACAGCTGCATCAGGACCTTTATTAGTAACAATAATAGTCCAAGTAATTATCTCCCCTTTTGAAGTGTTTTTAGCGGAAACTAATTTTACAATTTCCAAATCTGCTTCGGGAGAAACATCAGTTGTATTATTGCCTTCATTATTGGTTTTATTAGGGTCATAAGTTTCACTGGTTGCATTAGCAACATTTCTAATGGTAGTGTTGGTAATGTTTACTATAGTAGTAATGACTAATGATTTAGGCTCACCACTAGTTAAATTACCGACATTCCAAATACCAGTTTCAGGATTATAATCTCCATCAGAACCTACATAAATTAAACCTTTTGGCAATTTATCAGTTACTTTAACATTCACTGCTGTATCAGGACCCTTGTTAGTAACAGTTATAGTCCATGTAATAGTGTCTCCCTTATGAGGATTCTTATTGGAAACGATCTTAATTATTTCCAAATCAGCTTCAGGAGAAACATTAGTGGTATTGTTAGCTTCATTATTGTCTGTATTGTTATCCGGAGTATCTGAAGTTACATTAGCAATGTTTGTAATAGTTTTGTTTGTAATGTTTACCAAAGTAATTATAATTAGGGATTTTGGTTGGTCTACTTCTAAATCTCCAACATTCCAAATACCGGTTTCAGGATTATAATCACCATCTGAACCTACATAAATTAATCCTTTAGGCAATTTATCAGTTACAAATACATTTTTAGCTGTGTTCGGACCTTTATTAGTAACTGTGATTGTCCAGGTAATTGTGTCACCCTTATGAGGATTCTTATTGGAAACAATTTTAATTATTTCCAAATCACAGACTTCATTAACTGAAGTGGTATTGTTAGCCTCATTGTTGTCTGTATTGTTATCCGGAGTGTCTGAAGTTACATTAGCAATGTTTGTAATATTCCTGTTAGAAACATTGACAATTGTGTAAATTGTCAGGTTTACTGGAACATTAGGCGCAAGATTTCCAATATCCCAAATTCCATAAACATTATCGTACAATCCTGTTTCGGTTTTATGACCATTATAAATTAAACCATTAGGCAGTTTATCTTTAACAATTACATTTAAAGCCATATCCGGACCTTTATTAGTGACAATAATAGTCCAAGTGATTACATCACCAAACTTGGCAGTCTTATTAGAAACAATTTTAATAATTTCCAAATCCACAAGGGGATCGACATTTGTAGTATTGTTTGCCGGAGTACGATTACCTGGAGTGTCTGAAGTTACATTTGCAACATTTCTGATTGTTGTATTAGTAATATTAACTATTGTAGTGATAATTAAAGTTTTATTTTCACCATTCAATAAATTACCAACCCTCCAAATTCCTGTTTCATTATCATAATTGCCATTTGATGTAACAAATATCAATCCTTTAGGCAAAGTATCATTAACACGTACATTTACTGCTGTATCAGGACCATTATTTACTACAGTTATTGTCCAAGTAATTGTTTCTCCAAACTTAGCATTTTGTTTTGATACCTCTTTGATAACAACCAAATTAGCTTTTGAATTAACTTCAGTTGTGTTATTTGCTTCATTATTGGTTTTATTAGGATCATAAGTGTCACTGGTAACATTAGCAATATTCATGATTGTTTTATTTGTGAAATTGACACGTGAAGTTATGGTCAAGTTTTGAGTCTCATTGAAAGCCAACTCTTTTATATACCATGTATAAGTTTCTAAATCGAATAATCCTTTAGTTTTAGTATAACCAAGGAATATTAATTCTTTAGGGAAATTATCTCTGATATAAACTTCTTTTGCAGCATCCGGACCTTTATTAGTGACAATAATAGTCCAAGTGATTACATCACCAAACTTGGCAGTCTTATTAGAAACTATTTTAATAATTTCCAAATCTGCTTCAGGTTCGATTGAAGTGGTATTATTTCCTTTATTGTTTTCAGTATTATTGTCAGGAGTTGTAGAGTTAACAACAGCAACATTAGTAATTGTAGCATTTGTAATGTTGACCAATGTGGTTATTACTAAAGTTGTTCTGTTTCCATTCAATAATGTGCCGATATTCCAAACACCAGTCTCATAATCATATTTGCCGTTGGAATCGTCAAATTTATAAATTAATCCTTTAGGCAATTTATCAGTGACGTTTACATTATATGCATCGTTTGGACCATGATTGATTACAGTTATAGTCCATGTAATAATGTCGCCATAGTGAGGATTTTTATCTGAAACTATTTTTATTACTTCCAAATCTGCGAATGAATCCACTGAAGTAGTGTTGTTTGCTTCATTATTTGTTTCATTAGGGTCATATGTATCACTAGTGACATTAGCCACATTTGTAATATTTGCATTTGTCACATTAACTCTGGTTGTAATTACTAAAACCGCATAACCAACATCATCATCTTTTGAATATACTTCCAAGTCCCCAATGTTCCAGATACCAGTTTCATAATCATATTTGCCATTAGAATCATCTGAAAGGTAAATTAATCCTCTAGGCAATTTATCAATTACATATGCTTCTACAGCAGGGTTTGGACCATGATTGATTACAGTTATAGTCCATGTAATTACATCTCCTAATTTTGAAGTCTTATTAGAGACTATTTTTATAATTTCCAAATCAGCTTCGTGACCGATATCAATGGTTACATTATCCTCATTATTAGTTAAATCAGGATCCGGAGTTTCACTGGTAACATTAGCTGTATTTGTGACAACGGTCGGACTAACTAAATTGGATTTAACGACTATAGTTAACATTACTTGGTTTAAACCTTCTTCAGCTGACAAGTTTCCAATCTTCCATATGCCAGTGTTATTGTCATAATCACCATCGCAGGATATGAAAATTAATCCATTAGGCAACATGTCATAAACATATGCGTTTACAGCAGTGTCTGGACCTAAATTAGTTACTATAATAGTGTATTCGAATTCTTCACCATATGCAGGATGTAAATTAGATACGAATTTTCCAATAGCTAAATCAGCAATTGGATCTACGTGAGTAGTGTTGTTTGCTTTGTTATTGGATTCATCAGGGTCTGGAGTATCAGATGTCACAACTGCAATATTTGTTATAGTTGCATTTGTAATATTGACTCTGGTTGTAATGACAATTGTTTCATTGTGGAAGTGTAACAAATCTCCAATGTGCCAAATTCCCTGTGCGATATCATAATATCCGTTTGTTGCATTATGAATTACATAAATTAATCCTTTAGGTAATTTATCCTGAACATTAACGTTTCTTGCATTATTTGGACCTTTATTGGTTACTGTAATTGTCCAATTAATCAAATCACCATATTTCGGATTTTTATCTGATACGATTTTGATTATTTCCAAATCAGCAATAGCCGGAACATCAATAGTTTCATTATCATAATTGTTTTTGAGATTTTTATCATGGGTTGTAGTGGTTATATTCACTTCGTTAGTGATTCTGCCTGTATCAACTACACGGGTGGTAATGTTTAAAGTGTGTCTGACACCAACTTCTAAAGTACCAACGTCCCATTCATTTAAATCCTTATGATACATTCCTTTTGTAGGAACAGAATTTGTTACGAATTCCAAGCCATTAGGCAATACATCCCTTACAATAACATTTTCAGCAACATTAGGGCCTTCATTGTATATGGTTATAGTCCAAGTTACCTCATCATATTTGTTAGGAGTTGAATTGCTTACTCTTTTTATGACTTCAACATCACAATCCGGTTCGACAACAGTGCCGTTTTCAGCCCGGTTATTGGATGGGTTTGGATCTTCTGTAGTTGACTCAACAACCACTACATTAATGAGAGTGTCATCAGTTACATTAACTAATGTTGTAAATTCAAGATATACTGTTTCATTAACTGCCAAATTACCAATGGACCATACTCCATTACCATTCAAGTGATAAACTTGACCTTTAGTTTTATAAGGTTCCTTGGTTTGTTTCAATCCAGCAGGCATGAAGTCAGTCACGATTACATTTTCAGCAACATTAGGACCGTAGTTAGTAACGATAACAGTCCAAACAATCTCATCGCCATAATGGGAAGTCTGATTTGATACACGTTTTACAATTCCTACATCCGCTTGAGTTATAATTTCAGTGAAGTTTTCAGCATAATTGTTTTCAGGGTTACCGTCATTAGTAGCATACACAGTAGCATTATTGGAAATGAAACCATCATACGCAGTAACAGTAGTATTAATTTCCAAGGTTACTGTTTCATTTTCAGCCAAATCGCCAATATACCATCTGCCACTGCTTGGATTATAAACTTGTCCATTACTTCCTTTTGAATTAGCATACCTTAATCCGGAAGGTAATCTGTCAATTACATATACTCCGGTTGCAGTGTGTGGACCGTTATTGGTTACTACTAATGTCCAAGTGATTATTTCACCGTGAGAGGTTTTTTTAGTTGATACGATTTTTTGAATGCTTACATCAGGATAGAATTCAACAGTTTCATTATCATAATTGTTGTCAGGATTAGGATCAGGAGTTGTACTTGTCACATTAGCTTCATTAGTAATGTTTATACCAGAAATGGTTACTCTAGTTGGAATAATCAATTGGATAGTTTCTTTAACTTTTAAAGTACCAATAACCCATTTTCCGCTTTCCCTATAAAAGTCTGTGCCTTCAGGAACTATTGCAATGCCATATTGCTCTAAACCATATGGTAAAATATCAGTGACGACAACATCAGACGCATCACTTGGACCATAGTTAATTACGGTTAAAGTCCAGTTTATGATATCTCCTTTTTTAACCTTATCAGTGGAAACGGTCTTAATAATTCTTAAATCAGCATTATGAGTAACATTTACTGTAGCATTCACAGGAGGATAGTCCCATACATACATTGTATTGTTCCATACTCCATCATACAATGCCTGACATTTGATTGTAATCTGTACATAATCGCCAGCAGCGACATTTGTTACATACCAGCTTTGCTGGTCGCCATGATTAACATATCTAATAAGGTCTCCGCCCTCTAAACTATATTCTCCAGTGTATTTGATTCCGTTAGGCAGTACATCACGTATTTGTATTTCTTCAGTGTAATCAGTGTTTCCTATATTGTAAACCCTCAAATAGTACTCCAAGTACTCACCTGCGGAAACATCTGTAACATTAGCCTCTTTAGTGTAGTATAAGTTTACATGAATTGTCTTATTATCCCTATTGTTAGATAAGTTCCAGTCTCTTTCAGTACAATTTACGATGACTACATTATCAAAAGTGCCTAATTCTGTTGTTTTAACTATCAATTTTAAGGTCTCAGATGCACCATGAGGTAAAAATCCAATATACCATTCATTTGTTATAGGATTATAGTTATTTTTACTTGCACTTGAATCCACATACTTAAATGATTGAGGAAGAATATCCCTTACAGTAACGTTTGTTGCATTAGTACCTACACCACTAACGGTTATGGTGAATACTGCATTTTCCCCTTTAATATAAACATCCTTATTACTGGTTTTGGTAACGCTTACATCCACATGAGGCAATACCCTAAATGTTGTGGAGTTGTAAATTTCAGTGTACTGACTGTCATCAGGGTGATGAGCATAGATATTATAAACACCAGGATGGAACTCACCATCAGTCAAATTTTCCTTTGCAATTGCAATTAAAATATTACCATACATATCAGTTTTACCTGAATATTCAAAGACTTTGCTATCACCATAAGTCATGTTAACATTTATCAATTGGTCGTCTTCACGGGAATCCTGGTAAAGTACAGCACCATTATGACTGTTTTCAACTCCTAAAACCGGATGAATCTCACTATCCGTGGTGGTTTTAACACCTGTTGGATATAAGTCATTTGGTTTGAGAGTGTATGTTACATTGTGGAAGAATATTTCATCAATGACTCCATGAGGAGTTGGGCTATGCCAATCATTATAAATAGCGTTGATAAGATTGTCTCCTCCTTCAAGAGTGATGTTTATTAAGAATTGTAAATCTTCACTCCAGTAGTCTTCAGGTGGTTTTGCTTCTGTAAACAGCAAATAACTCCATGCCTGATTGTTGGAGAATGTATCATCATTTAAGTGTAAGTCTTCACCCCTGTTATATATTGCAGATCCGTTACGTGCAGTGTTATGTGAAAAAGTTGAATATGAAATTTCATTATGATTTCCCTCTATGTAAACAGCTCCACCTAATCCGTAATCAGGGTTTGCAGTATTTGGAATAGCATTATTGTATTTGAATTCTGAGTTTAAGATTCTGGCATGGTCTCCGATTGTGTAGATTGCCCCACCATGCATTGAAGCATTGTTGTTTCTGAATTCGGAGTCATATACATAAGTATAATTACCTTCTACATAAATACCGGCACCACCATGGGAAGCATGATTAGCTTCAAATGTGGAATGAGTACAGTTAAAGTAATCTCCTTCAACATAAACAGTTCCCATATCTGAATCATGATTTGTAAATAGGGAATCAATAACTGAACCATGGTCACCTTTTACATAAATCGCTGCACCTTTACCGTTGACAGCAAAGTTGTCATCAAAAATACAATTTAATGCAGTGTTATTATGACCTGTAATGTGAACTGCTCCACCGTCCTCGGAACCTGTGTTATTGTAGAAGTAACAATCTTTCATAATATTGTAATTACCTTCTGAGTTGTCACCATCTAAACCGTGAGTGATTCCTCCAACCATGAAAGCTGCACCCTGTTTAGCGGTGTTGTTGATAAAGTCACAATTTTCAACATTTAAGTAATCCTGACTGGAACCTAAAGCTCCACCCCATTCAGTTGCATGACAATTTGTAAAAGTACAATTTATAATGTTACTGTGGAGATTTTCGGAAAGTCCAGTACCGTGCAGATATACTGCTCCTCCAACACCGGAAGTACAATTGTCAAATTTACAATTGGTAATGTTTACAACGTTACCAGGCTGTCCTGCAACACAGATTGCACCTGAATGTCTGTTTGAAGAACAGTTGAAAAATCCACAATTATTAAACTTAGAATAGTAGGTAACAATCATTACTCCGCTTTCAAAATCCTCTTCGGCAGGATCAGCCGGTCTTACACAATGACAATTAGTAAAGTTAACATTTTCCAAGGTACAGCTTCTAACAGCAAAAGTACAATAGTCATCAGCGTAACAATTATCGAAGTGAACATTAGTTAATGTACAATAATTTATACCTGTTCCTCCTCTAGTGTTTAAATTTTTAATAGTCAAATTTTCCAAGATACAATTTTGGAAAGTGTATCCTCCATAATTTAAGTTGCTTTCCAAAATACCATTTGCAATAGTAATACGTTTATAGCATGACAAATCCTGACCATATAGGGTTTTACCCTGTAAATCAATTATATCTCCAATTTGAGATTGCTGAATTACCCTGTCAAGATCTCTAAAGGTATTTCCATCAACATTTCTTGTAGCAGCCAAAATTTCATCATCATCTGAAATTCCTAAAACGGAATCCTCACTCTCTTTTTTAACATTGGATTCTTCTTTAATATCTGAATCCTTAATAGAAACTTGATTATCTGAACTTGATAAGCTTTCAACATTATCAGCAGACGTTTCTAAATCTGTTGCTTCAACTTCCGGAACTGTTGGTTCAGAAACTGAAACAACCTGTTCATGTGGAACTTGAGTAAATTCGCTAGATAATGCAGTTGAATTTTCACTGGTAGCTGCAATAGCACTCACTGAAAATATCATTGCAATAATCATTGCGATGACTAAAAGTTTCGCATTTAATTTCATTGTTTTTACCTCATATTTTCTGAAAGAAAAAACTGTTCGGGAAAAATATTTAAATAAAATTAAATGAAATCAACATGATTTATAGTTTTTCTCTAAAAGTTTATACCATTTAGTTCAAGCCAATTTTCATAAAATGATTTTGATTCGATAATGTCATAGAATTTTTCTTCAAACAAGTTTATTAATTCTTTTGTGGAATTATAAGTTGTTTTGTAGAT
>NZ_JAFUHT010000080.1 GCF_017468685.1 Methanobrevibacter sp. | reverse complement strand
TCTACAAAACAACTTATAATTCCACAAAAGAATTAATAAACTTGTTTGAAGAAAAATTCTATGACATTATCGAATCAAAATCATTTTATGAAAATTGGCTTGAACTAAATGGTATAAACTTTTAGAGAAAAACTATAAATATATACCGATTTAAGTTCAATTAAACACTGATTTAATTCAATATTCACATTTTTAATGAATCAACATTAACATTAACGGAAGGGTTTTCGGATTTCAATTTGTATATTAAACCCCGATATATATGCACGAGTTTTTAAAAGTAGTTTTTCAATAATCAATGGCCACTGTTAATATCTCTGTTATGGATCCACTCACGATGTTTGCCAATAGCTACTCTAACAATAACATCGATAAGATCAAGATCATCAATCTGTTTGAAATAATACTCAGCAGGTCCTTCCAACATTTGGCGAAGATCATAGAATGGTCTGGGCTTAACAGCTTCAGGATTCATTAACCCGTAACTTTTTAATAGCTTAACATTCTCTGTTTCGTATTTTCAAGTTTACTTTTCTGTACTTTGGTTGCTACTGTCTTTTCTTTCTTGTCAAATATTTTAGCAACTTGTGATGAATCAATAAGGATACTGGACTCTATTAACAGTAATGTTATATCTTTTCCTCTAACTGTTATTATTGTTGGATGTGAGTTTTCAGTATCTAATATTAGATTCATTATAGTGTTTGAAACGTATATTTTGTATCCAAATATACGTTTCATTTATATATAAAACATGACCCTCAAAAAAACATTGATGTTGTCAAATATCAAATAATCAATCTACAAAGATTATTGTCATAGCTAAAAATATTACTTTGCAAATGCTCTCTCTAATTGTTTATATAGATTACAAACCTATGTACTATTATATTCATAAATTGTATTCGATTGCATTTAATAGAAATTTATATATTATAAATTTTTAAAATATAATACCATATTCTTTTTAAGGTGATTAACCATGAAAAACATTGGAGCAAGAATGGAAACTCTCAGAGAAAATATGAATTTGACTCCTCAGGCGGTTTCTTCATATTTGGATATTCCAACTGAAGATTTGCTTGACATGGAAAATGGCAACAAGAATATTACTTTATCCATTTTAAACAATCTATGCTCATTATTCGGATGTAGCGAAAGCTATCTGCTTTGTAGGAGTGATGAATTTGACCATACAAAATTTGCACTTAGAAGCACAAGCATTGAAGCAGATGACCTTAAAGGCATAGCAAGCATGAATAGGATTTATATGAATATGCAATACTTAACAAGTAAAATGGATGATTAATTTGAAAACTGACAACCAGCTAAATAGCGAAGCCATCAAATTACGAGAAAAATGGGGCTTGACTCCTTATGGATCTGTTGACATCACATCAGTGGTTTTGTCAAAGCTTCCAGACCTGACCATATTATACATTCCATTTTCTAAAAAAACTAGTGGAATGTGTATCAAGGATGGAAATATCGAAATCATTGGAATCAATTCAACGATGACAAAAGGAAGGCAAAGATTTACTCTAGCCCATGAACTTTACCACTTGTTAATAGAAGAAAATTCAGGAAAACCTATTATCTGCAACAATCCTTTAAGAGATGATTCTGAAAGAGAAGCAGATAAGTTTGCATCATACCTTCTCATGAGCGATGAAGGCTTCCTCCAGTATTGTGAGATGAACAGTATCAATGAATGGGATCTTACAAACATCATTTCTGTTGAGCAATATTTCCAAATCAGCCATCATACACTACTAATTCGTCTTTTAAATAATAAATTAATTACAAGAAAAGAATATGACAAATTTAGAGGCAAATACATATCCTATGAAGCGAAAATCAGAGGATATGGGGATGAACTATACCGACCATCCCCCAAAGAAGACCAATACATGACCCTTGGAAAATACATTAATACAATCGAATACCTAGATGAAACAGCTAAAATTAGCCAAAGCAAGAAAAAAGAACTACTACTTGATGGTTATAGAGGAGACCTTGTATTTAATGTAGATAAGGGTGATGATACCAATGACTAAACCAATTTTTTACGATACTGACTGTCTTTCATCATTTTTACAAATAAATAGAACAGAATTGCTGAAAAAAGAATATTCAAAAATCATAATCACCACTAAAGTCAAAGAGGAACTATACAACAAAAAAACACCTCAAGATATTAAAACTAGATTAACATCATTAATTCAGGATGGATATGTTGAAATTAATGATCTTGAATTTGGAAGTGATGAATTTAATCAATATTACACATTTATAACAGACGATAAAACAGAAGATATTGGTAAAGGAGAATTAAGTGTCATCTCACTTGCAATAGCTAAAAATGGAATACTTGCAAGCAATAATCTGGATGATGTATGTTATTTTGTGAGAAAATACCATTTAGAACATGTAACAACATCAAAAATAATTGTGACCTGCTATGAAAAAGGATACCTGACTTTTGATGAAGCAGAAAAGATATGGAAAGAATTGTTGAAAAATCCTAAACATCCCCAAATGTCTTTTAAAGATTTCTATGATAAAGATGATAAGATGTGTTATAACTAATACTTAATACAAATCGTATTTGCTTGATTAGAAATATAACTTTTCACAATCTTCATTTTTAGATACAATTCCTTTTAATATAAATTTTGATTTTGTTGAACCCATTGTTGTTGCATATTCAGTTACTGACATCAATGCACACATCACAAGAGCGGTAAAAAGCAATGCTGCAAATATCAGGAAAAATTCTTTTGTAAAAATTCTTTCAGAGCCATTAGCATTCATTGATAATGAATTTGTAATTAATGATATAAAAAAGATAAGTTAGGAGAAATTAATCTCCTTTATTCCAGTTTACAATACCGTAACCAACACACAGAAGTGTTGATAAGATAATTCCTAAATAACAACCCCAAATCCATGGGTCTTCTATTCCTAAAACCATCATTATGCGTCACTTCCTTTTTTATCGATTTGTGAAAATGCTTTGTCGATGACCTCTTGTGCCGGAGGTTTGGTAAGTAAACTTACGACAATTGTAAATAATGCTGAAATTGGAACTGCTATCAACATTACGTCAATAAACGGCCATGGTGCAGCTGGAAGGATTGTTTCAACACCTAAGAGGAATTGGCAGATTCCAAGTCCTAATGCGGTTTTCTTGAACACGAATATTAACCAGAAGAGACTTACGAATGTTCCAGATACAATTCCTGCAATAGCACCTTGTCTTGTAATTCCTTTCCAGTAGAGTGCTCCTAAAAATACTGGCAGGAATGCTGCTGCACAGATTTCAAAGAATAGGCTTGTTCCAAGTGCAACCACACTTCCAGGAAGTGAGAATGCCATTACCAATGCCAATATAATTGCAATTAGAATACCTACTCTTGAAATAGATACCTGATCGAGTTTCTGTTTGGATTTTTCCCTTATTGTTGAGTATATGTCTACACCGAATGCTGTTCCCTGAGTGTGGAGTTGTGATGATATTGTTGACATTGCAGCTGCAATCAGGGACAAGAGGAATATATATACAAACCATTCAGGCAGTGCCATTGTAATGAATGTAGGGATAATCTTGTCGATGTTTCCTCCTACAACATCCACTGCAATTTGACCTAACTTGTCAAAGAAGTATACATTGGAAAGAGATCCAACAATGTATGCGGTTGTCGGCATGATTGCAATGAATATTCCTCCGATTAAAACAGATCTGTTTAATTCTTTGTCTGATTTAACTGTCATGAATCTTACGATTAATGAAGGTTGTGCGAGTACCCCAATACCTACACCGATTAATGTTGAAGATACAAGTGACCACCAGAACGGTGTTCCAAATTCCGGAAACGATGTCCATCCCGTACCACCAGTTGCCAAGGCATCTGCCGGATACAGATTGCTCATTTGTGTCAGTGCTGTGTTTGCGGTGTCCACTCCTCCAAGTAACCAGTATATAAATACCAATAAGAATACCATGGCTAGAACCATGATTGTTCCTTGAAGTGCGTCAGTGTACATTACTCCACGTATTCCACCGAACAATACATAAAATGTAATAATAATTGATAATATCAGCAATGCAATACTAAAATCAATAAGCAGGGATGATTCCAGAAATCTTGCAGCACCGATTAATACCACTGCTGCATAAATTGGCATTGCACAGAAAATTATTAAACCTGAAGCATATTGGATGAATTTAGAGTCGAAACGTTTTCCTAAAAATTCCGGAAATGTCAATGAGCCTAATGCGTGACCCATACGACGAGTTCTTTTACCTAAAAATACGAATGCTATGAATATACCTATGATAATGTTTAAGAATGCTAACCATAATACACTCATACCATATTGACCGGCAACTCCTCCAAAACCAACAATAGCTGCAGTCGAGATAAAAGTAGCTCCATAACTCATTGCCATAATGAATGGGTGAGTATCTTTACCCGCTATCATAAAGTCTTCAGAGGAATTAGTCTTTTTGTATGCATAATAACCTACAAAAACGAGTGCGAATATGTAGACTATAAATACAATTGCTAAAATCATTACGTCCATAATTAATTACCTCTAAGAAATATTAAACATTTTAATATTACAATTAATTATTTAACGACAAAATTATTTAAACATTACCATAATATACATTGATGTACATAAATGTACATCAAAATATATAATATTCAACACCATTAAATTCACCATGGTCCTTTCCGGTCTCTTTGAACTCCAGCATCAGCCTGACAGCATCACGAACATCCAAATCAACCTTCTCAGACAACATAATCTGAGCATTTAAATCGTCACAAATCCTTTTATAAACTGCACCCTTCAACAATTGCCTATGTTCCTCATCAATCTCTCCAAGTTCACAGTTTTCAATCAAATCTAAAGCCTTTTCATATTTTTCAGAAAATAGATTAATCATTATTACTGGCAGCATACTTAACAAATCATTGTCTGATGCGTTTAAGATATACTCACTAATATCATCAATCATTTTTTCATCCTTTAAAAATGAAGTAGCGAGCATTTTTTCATATAATGCAGGAAGATAATTTTCATCAACCTTTAATGCATTGTCACAGTTTTCTATAACCTTGTCATTCTCATTTAAAATACTATAGAATCTGGCAATTCTGACAAACCCCTCCTTATCTTCATCACCACATAATTTTTCAAGCTCTTTTAATGCATCCAATGCTTTTGCATCCTCATTTAAGAACAGATGACATCTAACTTTTTCTGCCCAGAAAATTTCAATGTGAGGTGATTCCTCAATAATCAAATCGATGATTTTTAAAGCCTCATCATATTTCTTCAGCCTCATGAAAGAATCCAGTTTAACAATTAAAGAAAATTTATAGCCATATTCATTTTTATGAACCTGATTAAGACAGTTCAGTGCATTTTGATAGTTTTTCTTTTCAAATTCTATATTATCTTGTTTGATTTTATCATTCATGATTTTCACCATTACAATGTTTAAAATAAGTAATATAAAAAGATTATAGATAAAATAAAGTAAATATTGATGTTTATTCATAATTTAACAAGTTAAAATCAATATTTACCTTTGAACGTATAAAAAATCATTAAACAAACTAAACAATACAACAAGTTTTATATGAACAAAAATTAATAATTTAACATATAAGAAATAATTTGGAAAAATAGGGATACTATGTTTTGGAATGAAAAAGCAGAATGTATGGAAAAAGAAGAAAAAGAGAAAGTGCAACTGGAAAGACTACAAGAAACTGTAAAACTTGCATATGAGAATGTTGAGTTTTATAAAAAACGATTCGACGAAATCGGATTAAAACCAGAAGACATCAAAACATTAAAAGACATTGAAAAAATTCCATTCACCACAAAAAGTGACTTAAGAGAAGCATATCCATTAGGATTACTTGCAGTTCCACGGGAAGAAATTGTAGAAGTTCATGCATCATCCGGAACAACCGGAAAACCAACCGTAACCGCATACACCCAAAATGATTTGGATGTTTGGGGAGAATGTATTGCACGTGGACTTAAAATGGCCGGAGCTGAAAAAGACTACATCATTCAAAATGCTTACGGATACGGACTGTTTACCGGAGGATTTGGAATCCACCATGGAGGAAACAAAATGGGAGCAATTACAGTACCAATTTCTGCAGGTAACACCCAAAGACAATTAGACACTATGGTAGACTTCCAAAGTGACATTCTAACCTGTACTCCTTCTTATGCAATGTATCTTGGAGAATCCAGAGAAAAAGCCGGAATTCCACTAGAAGACATAAACCTTAAAGCAGGAATTCATGGAGCTGAAATGTGGACCAGTGAAATGAGAAAAAGAATAGAAAAATCTCTTGGAATTAAAACATACAACATTTACGGTCTAACAGAA
Source organism: Methanobrevibacter sp. (assembly GCF_017468685.1). NCBI lineage: Archaea > Methanobacteriati > Methanobacteriota > Methanobacteria > Methanobacteriales > Methanobacteriaceae > Methanobrevibacter > Methanobrevibacter sp. The sequence continues at coordinate 36,261 of NZ_JAFUHT010000080.1, read as the reverse complement.
GTTATGGGACCGGGTGTTGCTCAGGAATGTGAATGTCAAAACGGAATGCACATTCAAGATGACCAATTCTATCCTGAAATAATTAATTCTGAAACTGGAGAAACCCTAGATTACGGTGAAAAAGGAGAATTAGTTTTAACTTCTTTAACTAAAAACGGTATGCCAATTTTAAGATTCAGAACAAAAGATTTGACCTCACTCATTGGTGAAAAATGTGACTGTGGAAGAACAACAGTCAGAATGACAAGAATCACCGGTAGAAGCGACGACATGCTTAAAATTAAAGGAGTAATGGTATTCCCTTCACAAATTGAAAAAGCATTGCTCAAAGTCAGCGGTGCAAGTCCAAATTACTTAATTCACGTGACAAGACCAGATATTCTTGATGAAGTCGAAGTAAAAGTAGAAGCATCAAAAGAACTGTTCTCCGATGAAATGAAAGAAATGGAAAAAGTTGAAAAACAAATCCAAGCATCCATCAGATCAGAAACTGGTTTAAGAGTTGACGTAACAATATGTGAACCTGAAACACTTCCAAGAAGTGAAGGTAAAGCTGTTCGTGTAATTGACGAAAGGAACTTTGAATAGGTGATAATATGGCAGTGAAACAAATTTCAATTTTCGTTGAAAACAAAGAAGGAAGAATTAAAAAAGCTATTGACACATTAGCAAAAGAAAACATTAACATCCGTGCATTATCCATTGCAGATACAACAAAATACGGAATCTTAAGATTAATAGTATCTGATAATGATAAAGCCATTGAAGCACTTGAAAAAGACGGTTTTATTGTTAAAGAAAACGATGTCATTATCTTAGCAGTTCCCGACGAACCTAACGGATTAAACTCAACATTATCTGTTTTTGATGAAAAAGGCATCAATTTAGAATACCTTTATGCATTTGTAAGTAGTAAAACAGATGAAGCTATTGTTGTAATGAGATTGGAAAACATGGAAAAAGCTATCGAAGCTTTACAAGACAGTGATGTTAAAATATTAGAAACAGAAGATATTAAAGATTTATAGAAAAGAATAACTTCTTTTCTACAACTTATTTTTTTTCTTTGATTAAAAATCTTTTCTCTAAAGAAATTTTAGTTTTTTGAGCAATTACTTCACAATCCTCACCAAATTCCAACAATCGCTTAATAATCTGCCCAATACCTAGCTCAAAGCCATCAGCATTTCCATTATTATACATTTTTACCGTATTCATGAATCAAAGACATAATACCATTTACAAGATTAAATTTATAAATTAAATTTAGTTTTAATTTTAAGTATTGTATCTAATGGAACATCAGTTAAAATTAAACAATAAAAAAAGAGTAAAATAAGAAATATCTAAAATTCTTTTAATAAATTAGATATATCTTCTCTTGAATAGCCTAAACGTACAAAAAGGCTTTTTAGTGGTTCGTTTTCAGGAACAGTCCCTAATTCTCTCCAGTTTTTGAAGTCATTGCTTAATATTCCATTAATCAAAAGCTGAATTGTTATTAAATCATCACTTTTAACAGCAATAAAAGCATCTTCATCCTTAAAAATATTTTCCGGGTCAATCAATGTTACTTTACCGTTCCTGTCTTTTTTTACAATAGCATTGTCAATTTTATAAGCCATAATACCACAACTGTTTTTATATATAATATTTTAATTTAAATACTATTTATAATTTAACCTTTGATGGATTTGTATCCACTTTCGATAGCCTTTAAATTCATTGCATGGAATTTAGGTTTTAAATTATTTTTCATAGCTTCAATTACAGATTCCTTTGTCAGAGGGAATTTATCATCAGCAGTGACAGCACCTAAAAGAACCATGTTTAAAGCCAATACACTTCCTGCATCAATCGCCAATTGTGTTCCATCAACAGGAAGCACATGCTTAAAGTTTTCATTTAATGTTTTTGTTATGCTGTCAACACTAGGATAAGGCTTATCTGTTGAAGATGGAATAATCGGATGAGTATTGTAGACTATTTTAGTTTCTGAGTTTACCTTATCCAATCCTCTGATTGTTTCAATTGGTTCAAATGAAAGCAACATGTCTGCTCCTTTTTTAGGAATGATTGATGAATTGTATCCTCCAATCTTCAATTCAGTAGATACTGATCCTCCTCTTTGAGACATTCCGTGAATTTCACTCATAACTACATCCAAACCCTGATTCATTGCAGCTTCACCGATAATTGTGGAAGTCTTAATGATTCCCTGACCTCCAACTCCACAAATGTATATACTATAATGATTATCCATTTTCATCACCTTCCTGCCTCTAGAGCACCATATTTACATACCTGTATACATACATTACATCCGTCACATTGTGATTGGTCGATTGTGATTTTACCATTTACTTTTGAGATTGCCGGACAAGCAAGTTCCTTTACACACTTGTCACAGTTATTACAGTTTTTCTCAACAAAACTAACAGAAGGTTTTTTGGTTAAACCTTTAATTAAAGTACATGGTGCTTTTGAAATAATTACTGCAGTGTCATTTCTTTCAAATGCCTCTTTATAAGTCTTAACAACCTGATCCAAATTAAACGGATTGATTACACGAACATAGTCAACACCACATGCAAGGGCTAGTTTACGTATTGACACTTCAGGTGCCTCATCCCCCATTCCGTCAACCGGAATTCCAGGGTTTGGCTGACCACCAGTCATTGCAGTGATTCTGTTGTCAAGAACTGTTAAGACAAAGTTGTGCTTGTTGTGAACTGCATTGATTAATGGTGAGATACCGCTGTGGAAAAATGTTGAATCTCCAATGAAGCTTGCCACCTTCTGGTCGGTTGAGATTGAAAATCCGCAGCCGTCACCTACACTGGAACCCATTGACAATAAATAATCTGCAGCATTGTACGGTGGATTTATTCCTAAAGTATAACATCCAATATCTGATGCGAAAATTACATCAGCAGGTTTTAAGCCCAATTCATCTATTGCAATGTTTATTCCGTAATACATTGCCCTGTGAGGACATCCTGCACATAATACAGGTGCACGTGATGGAATGTCTTTCTCCAATTTTTCAAGACTTGATGAATAGTTAGCTTTAGCGTCATCTTCCTTGAAGTTCAATACCTTATTCAAACCTTCTGATACAACATCTGAGTTGAATTCGTGATATAATGGGAAAGTGCCATCCAACTTACCATGAACAGTAACATTAAGCTTTTTAGCTCCAATGCATGATAAGACATCTCTTTCAATTATTGGATCGACTTCTTCAACGACGAATACTTCATCCAGGTCTTTCAGGAATTCTGCAACTTTTTCCTGTGGGAACGGATATGAAAATCCTAATTTCAGGATGTTAATGTCCAAATCATTGAATTTGCATACATCATGAGCATAATTGTATGCACTGCTTGAAGCGATTAAACCGTATTTTTTCTCACCTGACAGTTCAATTTCAGTATTATATTTGCTTTTGTTGGTTAACTCTTCAATTTTGTGGATTTTATCCCATAATCTTACATGCATATCTCCTGCAAATGCTGGAACAGGCACATATTTAGACGGGTCTTTTTTGAAGTGACCTCTCTTCCAGTGGTTATCATTATTTGTTGAATTGTCCTTAACGTCACCGAACTCAACTACTCCTCTCATATGAGATACTCTTGTAGTTGTTCTGACAATTACAGGTATTTTGAATTGTTCTGACAATTCAAATGCATATTTGACCATGTCTTTTACTTCTTGACAGTTTGACGGTTCTAAAATAGGTACATTTGCCAATCTTGCGTAATTACGTGTATCCTGTTCATTTTGAGATGAGAAAAGTGATGGGTCATCTGCTGATAGGATAACCATTCCACCATTTACTCCAGAATATGCTGTAGTCATGAATGAATCTGCCGCAACATTCATACCGACATGCTTCATGAATGTAAATGACCTGAGGCCTGACACAGCTGCAGTAGCTGCAACCTCCATAGCAACCTTTTCATTAGTAGAAAACTCAAAATATATATTGGCATCCTTAGCCAATACTGATAAGATATTTCCAATTTCTGATGAAGGAGTTCCCGGATATGTAGCTGCAATGGAAACGCCTGCTTCTATTACTCCTCTAACAGCCGCTTCATTACCTAGTAAAAATTGTTTTTCACCAGACACTCCTGTAACTAATTCTTTTAAATTCATTATATTTTCCTCAAAATAATCTTTAATAACAATATATTATATAGTACAACAAACTATAAATATATATTATAATATTTTACAAGCTAATATAATTAGAGGGGAAAGAATGATTAAAGTTTATGTTTCAAGATTTAATAGTGAAACTGACAGTGAACCTCATTTGGAGTGTTATGAAATTGAAAAGACACCTCAGATGAAAGTTCTTGATGCTCTTCAGGCTATTAATGAAAAATATGATGCAGACATTAGTTTTAGAAGCTCATGTAGAGCAGGTCAATGCGGATCTTGCGGAATACTATTTAAAGGCAATGGAGCTTTAGCATGCCAGAAAGAAATCAAGGACGGAGCAATCATTGAACCTCTCAATTTCCCAGTTATAAAAGATTTGATTGTTGACAAGTCCAGCATTGAAGCTAAAGTTAAGGATTTGGAATTGTCCCTTCAATGCGACCATAAATGTAAAGGCATTGATGAAAGCATAACCAAGGAAGATACAAAAGACACCAAAAAAGTAAGAAGCTGTATCGAATGTTATTCATGCCTTTCAACATGTCCTGTTGTCAATATTGCAGCTGAGGAATTCGGCGGACCATACTTAATGAGATACATCCGAAAATTTGAAACCGACCCACGAGATAATTTTGACAGGCTCAGGGAAGCACTTGATGACGGATTGTATAACTGTACCAGCTGCGGCAAATGCTTAGCTGTTTGTCCTAAAAATATCAATACCTTTGGAGATGCAATTGAAAAGATGAGAGCAGTAGCTGTTGCAAACGGTTCCGGCCCTCTTCCTGAGCATGTTGCGTTTAAAGAAAACATACAGGCAACCGGAAGAAGTATTAAAACAGACAAAACTCCATTCATTGAGGAAGCAACTAATAAAACTGGTTCAAAAGTTGCATTTTTCACAGGATGTATGGTTGACTATAAATTCCCTGAAATCGGACATACATTAGTCAAAATCCTTAAGGAAAATGGAATTGACATTGATGTTCCTGAAGGTCAAGTCTGTTGCGGATCCCCACTTTTAAGAACTGGTCAGACCGAACTCGTACAGGAGCTTGTTGATAAAAATAAAGAAGTATTTAAAGATTATGATACAGTAATTACAATTTGTTCAGGTTGTGGAGCTACATTGAAGAATAATCATCCGCAATTTGGTTCCAATCTAAACGTTATGGACATCAGTGAATTTTTAGAGGATAAATTGGACACTTCCAAATTAAAAGAGGTTGATATGAAAGTGACCTACCATGACCCATGCCACTTGGGCAGAGGCCAGGGCATCAAGGATGCACCTAGAAACATTATTGAAATGATTCCTGGCGTTGAATTTGAGGAAATGAAATATCCTTGCCAATGCTGTGGTGCAGGCGGAGGAATCAAATCCGGAAAACCTGAAATTGCAATGGACTTATCCAAATCAAAAGCTGAAATGATTAAGGATACCAGTGCAGATGCCGTAGTTACAATTTGCCCGTTCTGTGAATTGAACCTACAGGACGGTTTGGATGCAATTGGTTGTGAAAATGTCAAATCAATGCATATTCTTGAATTATTAAATAAAGCTTACGAATAGAATCATAGGAGTTGATTAAAATAGGAGATGCTGCTGTTAGTGAGGAAAAAGTAGTTGAAACCACTGCAATGACTTCACCTGAAAAGAAAGAGGAAAGCAAATCAGAGAAAAAATCAACTTCCACAAAAAAAGCAAAATCAAAACCCCAATCCAGAGGAACAGCAAGAGTTAAACTTATAAGAGATAAGGAAGATGAGGAAACTAGCTTATTTAAGGAAAACATTTACATAGTTTTTGTTGAATGTGAAACTCCTGGAAACGTTGGTTTTCTTGCAAGGACAATGGCCAACTTTGGATTGAAAAATCTTGTATTAATCAATCCACCAACATTAACCAATGATGCTTACTATCAGGCCACTCATGGAAAGTATATTGTTGAAAACGCTAAAATCTACAAGACATTGGATGAATTTTACCAATCACAGAGGATTGACTTTAAAGTGGCTTCAACAGGCACCGTTGGAGGAAGCTATAATCTGTCAAGAATCCCAATCAAGCCTGAGGAACTTGGCAAATCATTAAATGTTTCAAACAAAATAGCAATACTGTTTGGAAGAGAGGGTGATGGACTTTCAAATAAGGAGATCGGAGACTGTGACATTTGCGTATCAATTCCAACTGATCCGACTTACCCTATCATGAACATATCCCATGCTGCAGCAATAATTTTCTATGAATTATTTAAAAACAAGCATGAATTTGGTGTAGAAGGTTTGAATGAAAGCACTGCCCTTGAAAAGGATTATCTTTTAAAGGATATGAAAGAATTGATAAACAGTTTGGATATTCCAGACCATAAAAAGAAAAACGGCTTGAAAACTTTCAACAACATTATTTCAAGAGCCTTTATAACAAGCCGAGAAGCGCATACATTTAAAGGAATCTTAAGAAGACTAAAAAATAAACTTGGTGAACAATGAGACGTATAAGCTTTGCAGAAATAAGTATCTTCGTTGTAAATAGAATATTTCATTGGAGATTTTGGATTGCTGGACTTACAAAAAAATCAAAAGTGGCTAAAAAAGTAATCAACAAAATGCTTTTTGAAAAAGATGAAGTATTGGTTCTTCCAAATACCATTCCAATCAATCAAAAGATTGAAAGTGACGGTTCAGATTTCCTACCTACTGATGTAATGAAAGAAGTTATCAAACAATGCGATGACATTGTCATAATGGATACTTGTCTTTGCAGAACATCCAATAAGTGTGAAGATTATCCTCAGGATATTGGTTGTATTTTCCTTGGACCGACCAGCAGAAAAATTCCAAGAGCAATCGGACATACAGCAACCGTCGAAGAGGCATTAGATCATGTTGATAAAGCTGATGCTGCAGGTTTAAGTCATATTATTGGTAGAAATAAAATTGATTCCGTTTGGATGAATGTAAGACCCGGCGAAGGATTATTAACAATTTGTCATTGCTGTCCATGCTGCTGTCTGTGGAAAGTTGTTCCAAATCTGGAAGATGAAATTGCAAATAAGATTTCAAGACTTGATGGAGTTTCCGTCAAAATCAATGAAGACAACTGTAAAAAATGTTTAAAATGTCTTAAACAGGACTGCATGTTTGATGCAATACATCTTGAAAATGGTAAAATAACTATCAATCAGGAAATGTGTAGAGGCTGTGGTCTTTGCGCCAACGTTTGTAAATTTGATGCAATAACTGTTGATTACGATAACAAAACTATTGATAATGTAATCAATAGGATGTATAATTTAATTGAAGAATAATTTTTGTTTGTGTGAAAAAATGGCAATTTTAAGCGATAAAGATATAAAGAAATGTTTAAAAGAATGAAAAATTGGAATTGAACCTCTCAGAGATGAGAAGCAAATCCAACCATCTTCTGTTGATATGAGATTGGGAGATGAGTTTAAAGTATTTAAAGTGATTAGAAAACCATACATTGATCCTAAAGATGAAGAGGACATCGCATCCTATATGGAATCAACCGTAGTGCCTGAAGGTGAAGCATTCATAATTCATCCAAATGAATTTGCCCTTGCCACCACTTTAGAATATGTTAAAGTGCCTGATGACCTTGTTGCAAGAGTTGAAGGTCGTTCAAGCATGGGCCGTTTAGGTGTTACAATGCACGTTACAGCAGGTTTCATTGACCCTGGTTTTGAAGGAAACATCACTTTGGAGATATCTAACATTGGTGCAATGCCTGTTGCATTATATCCTGGTCAGAGAGTATGTCAGATTGTATTTGAAACAATGACCTCCCCTGCAGAATTGCCTTATGGACACCCTGATAGAAATAGCAAATATATGGGTCAAACTCGCCCAGAAAGCAGTAGAGTTAAATTAGATTATGAATTGAAAAAAGATTAGGAGTTAATATTTATGAATCATGATAAAATGAGTAATGTTAGTGCTAAAAGAGGATTTTTATGGCCATCATTTGAGATTTACTCTGGAGTATCTGGTTTTACTGATTACGGACCTCTAGGAGCAAGTCTTAAAAACAACATCATGCAGAAATGGAGAAAACAATACGTATCCGGTGAAGGATTCTATGAAATTGAAGGTCCAACCGTAATGCCTAAAGAAGTTCTCAAAGCATCAGGACACGTTGACAACTTTACCGATCCAATGTGTAAATGTGAAGAATGTGGTGAAGTATTCAGAGCAGACCACATCATTGAAGAAGTAATCGGTGAAGATGTGGAAAGCTTAGAAAACGAAGAGCTTGACCAAATCGTCATTGACAACAACATTGTCTGTCCTGAATGTGGAGGCAAATTGTCCAACATTTGGAACTACAATTTAATGTTTAAAACTGAAATCGGTGCAAAAGGGGATAAAGTAGGTTACATGAGACCTGAAACAGCTCAGGGAATCTTTATTTTATTTAAACGTTTGGAAAGATTCTTTAGAGGAAAATTGCCATTTGGAGCTGTTCAACTTGGAAAAGCATACCGTAATGAAATTTCACCAAGACAGGGAGTAATCAGGCTCAGAGAATTCACACAAGCAGAAGCAGAAATATTTTTAAACCCTAAAGACAAAACACACCCTAAATTTTCACAGATTGAAGATGTTATATTGCGCCTAAATTCACAGGAAGTTCAGGAAAACAATTTAGAGCCTTTGGAAATTACCGCCCGTGAAGCGTTGGACAAAGGTATTGTTGCTAATGAAATGTTAATTTATCAATTATACTTAGCACGCAAATTCCTAACTGAAATCGGTATTCCGGAAGATGTTTTAAGATTCAGACAACACTTGGCCGGAGAAATGGCTCACTATGCTCTTGACTGTTGGGACGTTGAAGTTAAAACAGACAAATACGGTTGGGTTGAAATCATCGGTATTGCTGATAGAGGAGATTATGACTTAACATCACATTCAAAATTCAGTAATGATGAATTGAACGTTTTTGTTGAATATGATGAACCTAAAAAGGTTCAAAAAACCATTGTCAAACCTAACTTGTCTAAATTCGGACCAATATTCAAAGGAGATTCTCCTAAAGTAAAACAAGCAATTGAAGATGCTGATGTTGAAGATATCAAATCAGCAATTGAATCTGACGGCAAGTTTACTGTTGAATTGGATAAAGTTTACGAAGTAACTGAGGATTTACTCATATTTGAAGATGTTGAAGAGGAAATAACTGGTGAAAAGATTGTTCCTCATGTCATTGAACCGTCATTCGGTATTGACCGTATTACCTATTCAGTATTATTACACTCATTTACCGAAACTGAAGGCAAAGACTACTTCAAATTCGACAAGTCAGTAGCTCCAGTTCAAGTTGGAATTTTCCCTCTTGTTAACAAGGAAGGTCCTCGTGAGATTGCACAAGAGTTAACAGAAACCTTAAGAATGAATGGTTTTACTGTTGAATATGATGCAAGCGGAACTATCGGTAAAAGATATGCCAGAGCTGACGAGATAGGTATTCCTCTTGCAGTTACAGTTGATTTTGATAGTCTAGAAGACAATCAGGTTACTGTAAGAGACAGGGACAGTGAAGCTCAGGAAAGAATTCCAATTGATGAGTTAAACAATTATCTGGAAAAATATTATAAATGAGTATACTACTCATTTATTTTTCTTTTTAAATGTTTTATACAGATTGTTGGACCATTTTAATGCATCCCTATTCTTAGAGGTTAACAATCGGTTTTGATCAAAATGACCATCTTCCTTAAACAAACCTAAAATCATCATTTTATCTGTAACGATTAATAAGAAATTATTTTTTCCTTTAAATGAAGACAGATATTTTGCTTCAGAATTTCTCTCAAAAATATTAAAAATTTCCTGAGAAACTAATATTTCAACATGTTTGTCATCATTTACCAAATCATTGAGCTTTTCATTGAAACTGATATGGTAAAAAGGCAGAATGCAACGTACCCTTTCTGCATCATTCAATGCATTTTCTATAAAATTATTAATCTTATATGCATCGATGCCTTTGGATTCAAGAAGGTTTGCCTTGCCTAAAAGATATAATTCTGCAACAGATTTATTAGGGACCATGTCAACGACATGTCCGTCAATAATGTTGAAAAATTTATTCAATAGATTTACAACTTCTTTAAGCTCCAAAACATTTTGCATTTGTACTTTTAACGAATTAGATAAAAAATATTTGTTTGATTCACGGTAAACAAAATCCTTTAATTCTAATCCATTTAGTGTGGTTGAAATTGAGCTATAATTTAGTTTAGTATTATCTGCTAACTCTTTCATATTTTGTGGCTTTTCAAACAATGAAGCTAAGATTTTTAATCTTATTATTGAGTTTGCAGCATATTTTACATCTTCAGATACATTATCATAGTTTTTTAAATAGTTTTTATTCTCATTCAAATTAATCACCTATGTGGTATTACTTACATCCATATTTTTATTACCATAGCATATAAACTAACTTTAAGTGAACAAATGTGAAAAATCGCACTTGCAAAAACTTTAAAAATGATGAAATTATTAGATATTTTTTTTAAAGATGAAAAATATATTAAAATTTGATAAAAATTGATATGGAGATAAAAATGATAGATACACATATGCATGCGGATGCCAGAAGCGGAGAAGATTTTAAAGCAATGTATTTAGCTGGAATAGATTGTGCAATTACCTGCAGTTATTATCCATATAAAATACCTCAAGACATTGTGCTTTTAAATCATTTAAATAGAATACTTGAGTTAGATACCAAAAGGGCAAAAGAGCATGGACTTGAATTGAAGGTTGCATTAGGAATCCATCCGACAAACTCCTATGTTAACCCTGAAAAAATATTTGAAAAGTTATACGAATGGATTGAAACCAACAGCATTATTGCCATTGGTGAAATTGGACTTGAGGATTTGACTGCAAATGAAATCGACATATTCAAACAGCAATTAGACATTGCAAGTGAAACCAAATCCAAAGTAATCATTCATACCCCCAGAAAAAACAAAAGGGAAGTTTTAAAAGAGATTTTAGATATCCTCCCACAGCATATTGATGAAAATCAAGCAGTAATTGACCATATAAATCCGAATGTTGTTGAAGACGTCATAGATACTGATTGCATGTTGGGATTAACCGTACAGCCTCAAAAGATGGACAAATTCGAAGCAATTTCCATTCTTGACAATTATGGATTTGACAGGTTCTTATTGAATAGTGATATCAGCAATAAAGAATCTGATCCTCTTTCAGTGCCTAAAACAATACGTGAATTAACAAAACAAGGATTTAAGAAAAGCGATATTGAGAAAGTATCTGAAAAGAATGCCAAAAACTTTTTTAGATTAAAAGATTAACATGAATTTCATTGAAAAGATACCTGTTCCAATTTCAGGACTAATCCTTGCATTGTTTTCTCTTGGAAACTTACTTCAAGACATTCATCCATACCTGAGATACCTATGTGCAGGCATTGGAGCAGTATTTTTAATTTTAATTGTTTTTAAAGTTATTTTATACCCAAATTCAATTAAGGAAGACTTCAAAAATCCTGTGATTGTAAGCAGTTCAGGCACATTTTCAATGAGTTTAATGATTTTATCTACATATCTCCAACCATTTATACCTCGTATTGCATATACCATATGGATTATTGGAATTGTGCTCCATATTTTATTAATAATTTACTTCACATGTCATTTTATCATACGTGATTTTAATATTTCGAATGTCTATCCCACCTACTGGATAGTCTATGTTGGAATTACCCTGGCCGCAATCACTGCAAACATTCATGGAATCCGCCAAATTGATTTCATATTCTTCATAATAGGATTCATAGGAATGTTAATAACTACACCACTGGTTGTATACCGTGAATTTATCTTCAGGAAAATTCCAGACATGAACAAACCTTTAACATGTATTTTTACAGCATTATTCAGCATACTGATAGTAGGATATTTGAATTCCGCTGAAAGCATTTCAAATGAGTTTGCAATTGGATTATACATTATTGCAGCAATATGCTACATATTTGCATTATACAAATTCATTAAATTCAGAAATTTAGATTTTTACCCAAGTTTTGCTGCATTTACATTCCCATTTGTCATCAGCGCTCTTGCAACTAAAGGAATTTATACAAAAATTAGTCCGAATGCTGTGTTGAACAGCATCTTGAATATAGAAATAGTTATAGCTACAGTTTTAGTAATTTATGTACTTACCAGATATCTGGTTTTTTTAAAAAATAGTTAAAAAGTAGAAATCAATCTACTTATCCTTTATTGATTACTTTTACTTTCTTAGGAGAGATAATAATTAAATTTTTCTCTTCACTACGTGAAAGCAATAAAGCCTGAGCTCCATATCTGGCTCTCATTTGCTTAATTTTATCTCCAGCTAATTTAAAATTAGGAGCACTTTCTTTTTCCAAAAATGACAAATCAACAATGACCGGATTTTTTTCTTCGATTACCTGATCGACAATATAATTGATATCATCAATTGTTTTTGGTCTGATTAAAACAATCTCATAAAATGATTGTTCAGGAGTAATCACAACATCATCAAAATCATCATAAATCGGAGCTTGTCTTGGTTGAGGACGAGCCGGATTTTGTGCAGGTCTAGGAGTTGGCCTATATTGCTGTTGAGGATTTGGTCTATATTGTTGTTGTGGATTTGGCCTATATTGCTGTTGTGGATTAGCTTGTTGCCTATTAGGATTTTTAGGTTTTAAAACCTCTCGAATAGAATCCATAATACTAGGCCCATTGTTTTTCTGTTTTTTGCTAGATTCTGTTTCTTCAAAGCCTAAACTTCTTTTCAAATCATCTGTAAAACTCATTTAAATTACTCCTCTAAATATTCAAATATTGCATCTAACAATTTAGAAGCGCCATTATTGTAAACATCTTCAGCAGGCAAATTATAGGTATCCTCAAAGTATTCAGTACACAAATCTAAACTAGCATTTTTAAGATTGATAGATAAACCTACAACTTTAGTCGGTTCAACAGCTTCAATAGCTCTAATTTCTTCTTCAATACCTTTAGGTTCCCTATATGGATGGTTAGGCCTATGACCCACAATAACTGCATCAGGAGCAGCACCAATTAAAATTGCTGCAGACAAACCTCTTGGATGAGGATTGCCGTTTTCAGTTAAACTGGATTGACCTTCAATGAAAATAATGTCCGGTTTTTTAGTTTCTTCAACATATTTTATAGCAGACAATACTGCAGACGGAACATCCATTGCAGATAAACTTCCTGCCCTAAAGTTAAAATCAGTCGGTTCTTCCAATCCCATTTCATCAGTTGAAATTATTGCAGGAGTTAATCCTCTTTCACTACTTGCCAAACCAAGCATTTTAGTAGTGGTTCTTTTTCCACATTCCTGAGATGTTCCTCCAACGAATATCACTGGTGCTTTAGGAGTGTAAGATATTTTAGGTAAAACTTCACATGATTTTTTAGGGGCAACACCAGCTATTCTTTCAACAACATCAAGACGAGGACCGATTTCCTTAATTATGAGATTTTTTGAATCAGCAAACTTTTTTAAAGATAAATTTTCTTCAATGGATAATGATCTAAAAGAAGTGACAACATTTAAACCTGCATCTATAGCTTGAACAGCATATTTTAAAGCAGTTCCTTCTGCACCGATTGGCAACATTATAACCAGAGATTTAGCCTCAGGCGCATCTTTTAAACATTCTTCCAAACTGCTAGATACGATTTGACCACAATACTGTTTTCCTTGCTTTTTAACATCGTCGTCAATGAATCCTACTGTTTCAATACCTTCGAGATTGGAGAATTTTTCTCCTCCACCTCCACAACCAACAACTATAAATGGATTTAAATCCTGAATATCTTTAACTGACTTAACTGAATACAAAAACTTCACCCCTACCTATAATTTATAACTTATAACTAATCATGTAATTTATTATATTAAATTTTTAAAAAATAATTTTAAAAAAATGTTATTATAATTAATTATAATTTTTCACATTAATAAAGTATAATGTTTTTATAAGAATAATTTAAATATATAAGACATAATCAAAAAACTTTTTTGGAGAATGCACATGAGAAAACCTTATGTAATTTTAATTGGAAGTGCATCAGGAATTGGAAAATCAACTATTGCTGCTGAATTGGCTAAAAAATTGAATATTAAACATTTAATTGAAAGTGATTTTATAAGAGCAGTCGTCAGAGGAATAATAGGTAAAGAATACGCTCCAGCACTGCATAGCTCCTCCTATGATGCATATAAAAACATTAGAAATAAAAGCAGATACACCAGTTATGATGAGTTAGTATCTGCAGGATTTGATGACCATGCATCATATGTAATTCCTGCCTTGGAAAAAATTATTCAAAGAGCGATTACTGACTATGATGACATCATCATAGAGGGAGTTCATTTAGTTCCGGGATTGATTAACACTGAACAATTCAGTGATTACGCCAACATTTACTTTTTCATTTTAAGTTCCGATGAGGAGTCTCATAAAGAAAGATTTGTTAAAAGAGCTGTTCAAATACATAGAGGTGGAAAACAGCTTGATTTCTTTAAGGAAAACAGAATAATCCATGACCATCTTTTAAATCAAGCAAGAACAAATAATGTACACATCATCAATTCCGAATCCATTGACCAGACTTTAGAAAAGATTTTAGGCATAATAAATAAATCCTGCATGACAATTAAGCTTATTAACGAAGTTGAAGATTTGGATGACGTTATCAATATAATTATTAATGAAAATAAAGGAACCTTGGAAAAAATAACCTATAACATCAAAGGTTTTAAAGAACCATTAATAAGAAATATTGGCGTTTCAGATAGCGAATCAGCAAATACATTCCTGAAAAATATTAATGAAGATGAA
This sequence comes from Methanobrevibacter sp., assembly GCF_017468685.1. Lineage (NCBI taxonomy): Archaea > Methanobacteriati > Methanobacteriota > Methanobacteria > Methanobacteriales > Methanobacteriaceae > Methanobrevibacter > Methanobrevibacter sp. Next base: position 21,173 of record NZ_JAFUHT010000080.1, on the reverse strand, counting down.
AGTAAAAAGGAATACTTGAATGAATTGTATAAATTATCCGAATATAGGCAAACTACAATATGTGCCTCCAATCCCGAAAGATTAGAAAAAATTGTTAACGAATTAAACAAAAAAGGTTATGTTTTAAATGAATGATGAAACAATTAATGAAATGATAATTAAATGTCCTGCATGCGGCATTGAAGGTGTTGCAAAATCAATAATGAAAGAAATTGAAATACCTCACTTTGGTAAAGTAATGGAAACAACCATACAATGTCCATCATGTGGATTTAAACACTCAGACATTATTGCACTTGAACAAAATGATCCTGCAAAGTATGTTCTTGAAATAAATAGAAATAATCTGTCGATTCGAGTTGTAAGATCCCAATCTGCAACAGTCATCATACCAGAACTTGGTGTGAAAGTGGAACCTGGTCCAAAATCCGAGGGTTATGTGACAAATGTGGAAGGTGTTCTTACACGTTTCGAGAGTGCAGTAAAAAAAGCATTGAATTTGTTTGATGATGCTGAATCCCAAAAAAATGCAAATAATATTTTGAATCAAATTCAGGAGCTTAAAAAAGGCAATGGCACTGCCACTTTAATTATTCTTGATCCGTTCGGACAAAGTAATATTGTAAGTGAAAATGTGGAAATTCTTGAAATTCCTGAAGAGGAATTAAGTGAATTAAAAACAGGTTTTAGTCATATTGAAGATAATTAAGGAAGAATTTATTCTTCTTCCTCTTCTTCATCGTTTGCTGAGAAGCTTACAAATGAATCTTCTTCAACAACATCTTTTAATTTTAAAGTTTTTTGAACATCCATAGCTAATGCATTACAATCTGCTTTAATAGCTTCTAAATGTAATAAGATTCTTTCTTTTTCTTGATTAATTCTTTCAATGTTTGTGTATGGATAAGTGGACTCTTTAAGCATTTCATACTCAATAGTTGTATATGGGTAATCATTTAATTGCTTACATACATTTTTCAAAACATCTCCTAAGAATTTGTTCATTTCAACTTTTACTCTTTCCCTAATCATTTTGTCGTCGTCAAGATTTTCTTTCATTAAACGTACAACTTCAGCTTTAGCGAAAGGTAATTTTTCTTCATCTTCTTCGACAAATTCTTCAGAAGTTTCTTCAATCATTTCTTCTTCAGACATAATTACACCTCTTTTGAGTTTTTAAAAATATTGAGTCAATGAGTAATTTTTCCAAAAAATTATTATTACATCAATATCTAACTAATTATTTATCAAAAGTTTTATTTAAAGGTTTTGTTTAAATTGCAGAATTGGAGCATTATTTGAGCAGTTATTGCTACAACATATAAAATAATTAAGCACAAAATTAATAATTCATATACTTGGAAAATTTTGAAAAATCGTTTTAAAAAAAATAAAAAATAGTAGCAAAATGCTACTTTAATCTATCTTTTCCTTGAAATATTGTCTCCTAAAAATATTATAGAGAATAGTGCAGAAACCACCAAAAGCATAAACGGATTAGCTGTTTGATGCATTTGAAGATTACTTGGCATTTTTACATTCATATTATTTTTAGAAGGGTTTGAAACATCATTGGAATGTTTTTTAGTCACATTTACTATGGCATAATCCTTATTATTGGACTTATCATAATCAAATGTATCACTGGTTACTTCAACAGTGTTTTTTATAATGCCTGAGCCAGTTGCAACAACTTTGATAATTAATTTAGCGGATTCACCATAGCCAAGGCTACGAATAGTCCAGACATTTGTAAATTTATTGAATTTACCTTTAGAAACCTTAAATGATTTTAGTTTTAACAAATCATCCAATATGTCAGTTATTTTAATGTTATGAGCAGTATCAGGACCATTGTTAACAACTTCAATCACATATTCAATTACATCACCTACATTATAATGATATTTTGATGCAATTTTAGTTACTGCCAAATCGCTAGCCGGAGCAACACTGATTGATTCGCTTGCATGATTGTTAGACTCATCAAGATCAAGTTCATCTGCCCATACATCAGCATTATTAATGAAATTACCAGTTGAAATAACTTTACAAACTATTTCAATTGTTTTTTGCTCACCAACATTTAAACGTCCAACATTCCAGATATTTCCTGTGTAATCACCATTGGAACTAAGATATTTTAATCCTTCAGGCAACACATCTTTAACCTTAACGTTATTTGCTACATTTGGACCATTATTCATTACAATCAATGTCCATTTAACCTTATCGCCATATTTTGGAGAATCTTTATTTACCAATTTAATGATTGACAAATCTGCAATAGGTCTAACATCAATATGGGAATCATCGAAATTGTTTGACATGTTCCAATCATATTCATTGGCATCAACTCCAACATTATTTGTAATAATGCCTAAATCATTTGAAACAGTAGTTATGTTCAAATATTCCACTTCTCCGACGTTTAAGTTACCAATATTCCAAATTAAATTACTGAATGTTCCTTTTGTCAATTCATATCCATCATAAATCAACTCTTTAGGCAAAATGTCTTCTAATACAACACCAGTTGCATTATCCGGACCATTATTCACTACAGAAACAAGCCAGCTGACACGTTCACCAAAAATTGGATTGGTATTGTTCACGTCGATAATGACTTTCAAATCCACCGCTGGAGGAACACCAATTGATTCACTGTCATTATTGTTGCTTTCATTGTAATCATATTCATGAGCATGGATTGATGCAAAATTGGTGATTTCACCAGTTTTGTTTACCCTGCAAATAATTTCAAGGGTTTCTGTTTCACCATTCTCCAGGCAGCACACTACCCAACGGCCATCATCATAAAATCCTTTGGTAGCAGTATAGTTAACCAATAATAAACCTTCAGGCAAAGAATCTTCAACATAAACCTCAGTTGCCTTATCCGGCCCATTATTGGAAACAATCAATGTCCATTTTACCAAATCCCTATAATTTGGTGAAGTGTTATTGACCAATTTGATTACATATACATCGGCTGATTTTTCAACATCAATGATTTCATTGTCGAAATTATTAGTCAAGTTATAATCATACTCACTGGCATTGACTGACACATCATTCTGGATTGAACCGGTTGCATTAACCATACATTCAATATTTAAGGTGAATGATTCATCAACACCCAATTCTTCAATGAATAAAATTCCTTTTAAATGGTCATATTCGCCCAAACTATCATCTGAAATCCAAACTAATGAATTTGGAAGCAAATCACAAACAGTTACATTGTGCGCAACATCCGGCCCGTTGTTGACAACCACAATTGTCCAGGTAACATTTTCATGATATAACGGATTTGGATTAGAGACTGTTTTGGAAACTGATAAATCACTTGCAGGATTTACAAAAATATCTTCATCATCCTGATTGTTGGTTAGATTATAATCATACTCATCAGAATTTACATTTGCAAAGTTATTAGCTTCACCGGTAGCTTCAACAAGTGTAAATATATCAATAGTTACTGTTTCACCAACATTTAATGCATCAATTGTAAAAATACCATCTTCATACTTTCCTTTTGTTAAAATAGAATCAACATATATGAATCCGTCAGGCAATGAATCAACAACCCTGACATTTGTTGCCACATCAGGACCGTTATTTGAAATAGTTAAAGTCCATTTTACAGTGTCTCCAAAATTAACATTATCCCTATCAACAGTTTTGACAATGGCCAAATCACTAGCAGGATTTACAAATATTCTTTCTGTATCATTATTGTTTGTTAAATCATAGTCATATTCACTGCCATTGACTTTGACAAAGTTTTCAATTTGTCCTGTGCCGTTAACAATACAGCGGATGTTCAATGTTATTTTTTTATTAGATTCCAAAGTTCCTATTTTCCAGATTCCTGAAACGTTATCATAATCGCCGTCACAATCAATGAAAATCAAAGATTTAGGAAGCACATCTTTCATTTCAACATCGTGGGCAGTATCCGGACCATTATTGATTATTTGGATAGTCCACACAATCTGATCTTTATAGTTTGGTTGAGTATTTGAAACGCTTTTGATAACCTCCAAATCACTGGCAGGATTTATGAAAATACCTTTTTCGGCATAATTATTGGAAGTGTTTGTATCAAATTCATTTGAAGATACATTTGCGATATTGACTATGTCTCCGGTAGCATCAACTATTGTAATGATATCAAATGTAAATGTTTCACCAACATTCAAATCACCAACATCAAGAATGCCACTGTTATGGTCATATTTGCCATTTGAAGTGTCGTTTAACCAGATTAATCCATTAGGCAATACATCAGTTACTTTAACACCAGTGGAATTATTAGGGCCATGATTTTTAATTGTAATAGTCCATATTACGATATCTTCAAAGTTTCCAGTCTCTTTTGAAACTGATTTAGTGATTTCATTATCCACTTTCGGTTTTACGACAAATGAAGTTACATTTGTAATTGCCTTATAGTAATTGTCTTCATAATGTTTTGCTGAAACGAAATATTTTCCAGGTTTCAGATTATCCAAATCAACAGAAATTTCTCCCAAATAACTTGTATGACCAACCTCATTATAGACATATGTTCCATCCTCATGCTGAACTGTTAGTAAAACGTGAATGTTATATTCACGACCGTCCTGATATAAATCTCCACTGTTGGTTGCTCCATCCAACGGATACTGATTATCCATCATGATGTTAAGGTTGTCAGCTGCATTATAAATTGCATTTGACACTTCAAGATTATCAAAGTCCGCAAGATTATTTCCACCGAACAGAACTACTTTAATGTGCTCGCTATCTTCATAATAGATATCCTCTGCATAAATCGGCAAATGATAAACCCATGCCTGATTTTGAGAGAAGACATTGTTTTCCAAAGTGAGCTTTTTACCGAATTTATCATAATAAATTGCACTTCCATTTCTTGCAGTATTATATCTAAATGAATTATTTTTGATATGGGCAAGTTCACTATTTACATAAATAGCTCCTCCCAATCCGTCTTCAAGTTTATTGACATCAGGAATCGCTTCATTAGCAACAAATTGTGAATTGTCAACTACAGTGTTTATTCCATCAATGAAAATGGCCCCACCATCTACATTTGCCTTATTGGAGTTAAAGACAGAATTTCTAATTGTAACCTCCTGTGCTTTAACATTGATGGCGCCACCATTTTGAGATGCAACATTACCTTTAAATTTAGTGTTGTCAATGAGAATATTCAAACCGTTTGCTTGAATTGCACCTCCTTTTGGAGCAGTATTTCCTTCAAAATTACAATCGATTACACTTAATTCCATATAATCATATAATAATCCTGTGGAAAGTGCACCTCCATAGATGTCAGCATTATTGTCAATAAATGTACAGTTTTTAATAACACCTGATGAATGGAAAGTCAATGCACCTCCCTCATTAGCAAAATTATTGATGAATATACAGTTGGTATAAGAAGATCCTTCACGAACACATCCTGCCCCTCCATGAGAGCTTGATGTGAGACTTATTGCACGATTATTTTTAAAAACACAGTTAGTTACCTTTGCATTAGAGCCGGGCAAATCCAAACCAACTTGTATTGCCCCCCCATATGCAGCTCCTCTTGCCTTAACCCAGTTATCTTCAAAAACACAGTTTCGAACTTCTGAATCCATACCAAACATAGTTACTGCCGCACCTGCAGATTCATCATTGAAATTGTTATAATAACCCGTGTTTCGTCTAAATTGACAATTGTCAACAATCAATCCTGAAACAGTGTTTAAATTCCATTCAGTGTGAATTGCACCACATTTGTTTGCATGATTATCTTCAAATATACAATTTTCAATTCTGACATTTTTCGCCTGAACATAAACGGCAGATCCCAGATCACCTTCACCATTGATGAATTTAATATTTCTCAGCACAGTGCCCGCACCACCACTTTTAATATCCATGGCAATGGACAAATGTCTTCCATCAAGTACGGCTGTTGAATCCCCAACTATTGTCAGAGGCTTAGTAATTTTAATATAGTCATTTCCATTTGAACGATAAGTTCCTTTTAATACAATTGTATCTCCCGCATTAGCTGCATTAACTGCATCCTGAATACTTTTATAAATATTTCCACTTGGAGTACGTGTAGCACCCAACAAATCTTGTGAATCCTGAGAATTCACCTCCAAAATTTCATTTTTTTGAGAATTTTCTAGTTGTTCCACATTATCAGATTCCAAACTTACCTCATCAACTGTATCATTTAATTCGGCTGCAAATGAATTGTCAACACCAACACCAAATGCAGTAAACATCAAACCAATAATACATAGACAAAATAAGAAATTTCTTCCAATAATCATCTTTCTATTATTATTTAACATTTTTAAATCACCTTATCTGAGGACGATTATAAACACTATTAATTAACAAAAAGCTATTAACTAGCAATCAATCTTTTTATTTTCAGTTTTAGATTAAAAAATGATGATTCACACCATCAAATTTGCAAAATGACCATAAATTAATAGGAACATTTTAAATAATGTCCTAACACAACTTATTTTAAATAAATAAATTGCCAAAATTTATTAGCCAAATCCAATTTAAAAGTCAAAATCAAAATTTATTAAATCAAAGCAATATTTAACTTAAAATAAAAGATAATCTTTCTAAATCCTCAAAATACCTATTAAACTGATTATTATTTAAAACTATGCTTTTAAAGACTTCAATATTGTTTTTAAGTTAAAATATTACATTTTAAAGTAAATATTAAAATCTGTGGGAAAACTATTTTATTTATAAAAATAATATTAAAACATAATTAATACCCAAGGTAAAGAGACATGAAAAGACAAATTGCAATACTTATCATGGCAATATTGATAATAGCACCAGTTATTCAAGATGTGAGTGCTGCAAAAACAGTTTTTATCACATCAGATACTATTATAGACCATGATAACGATATAAAAATGTTAAATTCTATAAAAAGTTATATAGAAGAAATAAGTGGTGGAGAACTACAAGTAATCGTTGACAATCAGGCCCCTGCACCTGGAGAGGGGTGGAGAGCAATAGAAGTGACAAGTGATGTGAGCATTTGTCTGGCGGCATCGGATGCCGGAAATTACCTGCAACTGGCCACATCAACAGTAAACTCAGGAAAACAAATTGTATTCGTAAATACCGGAAGTTATGATTTAGACAACAATACAAACTTCTTAAGAAGAGCATGGGACGACAACTATTCAAATGAAAGCCTAGCTGGAATGCATGACCCGGGAACATTTCTTAAAAATGCTGGAATTTACTATGTACAACCAACAAAAGAATTCCCAGACAATGCAAATGACGGTTATTTAGCCAGATATGATGAAGAAATGAACAAACAAATCGCACAAGAAATTGTAGACATCGTTAACACTCATGAAAACGATACAAAAATTCTAAGCGACGGTTTAATTACACACAACATTATAAAACCAGCAGTTATGGCCAATGCAAGTAAAGCTCTAATAAAAAGCAATGATACAGAAATGAAAGGAACTTACGGTAACTATACTGGTCCTCAGCTTTTATATCAAACCAGTTCCTATCTAAATGGAAACGGTTTAGATATTCCAAAAGCATATGACGAGCCAGAAGATCCAATGGGAATTTCATTTTTAGCAAAAGACACATACTCAGTTTATGATTATTTCAAGATGGGAGGAATAGTCAGAGAGTATATGGATGCAAATGGAAGAGCACCTGATTCAATTGAATATGACGGAGCACATATAGGATATTATGACTTATTATATAACTTTGCAAAAGTTACACAGAATCATACAGATGCAAAACATATGGGCTTTGAAAGTGAATATCACTTCGATAAAGTAAACGATTCAATATTATTACACATATTCCCATTCATATTAATATTATTCGTTTTATTCATTGCATATTTATTCTTAAAAAGAATAAGAAGATTTTAATATAATGAAGAATTAATGTTACACTGAGGGAAAATTTATGAAAAAATATATCGCAGAATTAATAGGAACAATGGTTCTTGTACTATTCGGTTGTGGAAGTGCAGCTATAGCAGGTTCTGTTTTAGGTAATCTTGGAATTGCATTAGCATTCGGTTTATCTATCGTAGCTATGGCTTATGTAATCGGTGACATTTCAGGATGTCACATCAATCCAGCTGTTTCAATCGGTATGTGGATTGATGGAAGAATTGATGCAAAAGACTTGATAATGTATATCATTTTCCAATGTATCGGTGCAATTATAGGTATCGCTCTTTTAGCAGTAATCATTAACTCTGCTCCAAGTCTTGGAGGATATGCAGCAACTGGTCTTGGTCAAAACGGATTCGGCTCTGCATCTAGTGTAGGATTAGATGTTGTAGGAGCTATTCTTGTAGAAATTATTTTAACCTTTGTATTTGTATTTACAGTTCTCGGAGTTACCAAAAAAGCAGAAAATGGTGCTGTTGCAGGTATTGTAATTGGTTTAACATTAGCATTTGTACACATTATGGGAATCCCATTAACAGGTACTTCTGTTAACCCGGCACGTAGTTTAGCACCTGCTCTTTTCCTTGGAGGACAAGCATTGCAACAAGTTTGGGTATTTATTTTAGCTCCAATTGTCGGTGCAGTCATTGCAGGTTTATTGTACAAAGGATTAGCTACAGAGGAAGCTTAAATCCTCTATTTTTTTCTTTTTTTTAAATTTTAATACTTCCAGTATAAGTATAACCTTTAATATTTTCAAAATCAGTTTTTTTATAGAATTCAAAATTCTCTTCATTGGCAACATACATATGGGCCAGGGATATTCCAACATCAATTGGATTCCACTTTTTTAAAACCTGACGTTTAATAATATTCTGTTTAATTTGATATACGTCAAATCCATCATTAGAATGTTTAAAATACCATGGCTGTGAGTTAATAGCTGACGGTGCAAGCTGTGCAGGGATTAGCTTTTCATCTGCGTAATCTGAAATCTCAGCCAAACTTTTACGTTTGAAAGCAGATCTGTCACGTGTCATTTTATCGGATTTTCCAAAAGAAATTGAAATAACAAAATCATCTCTTTTTTCTTTTAAGGAAGCCATTCCCACCCAACAGCTGCCAATATCAATGCTTTGAAGATATAGGGAAAGCTGTTGGAATATGAAACCCAAATTTTCCAAGTAATTTCCATTCTTCTCGCTGAAGAGTGCCAAGTAGTACGGTGCTTGCCAGCGAGTGCGAATATTAACTTTATCATTAGTCAAAATTTCATAATCATATTTGATTGAATCATCTAACGGTTTAACATTTGATATGAATTCGTGAATTGGAGTCATGTCGATTTCTTCATCAGTATAATTTCTGCATGATTTTCTAACGTAAATTTGATTTTCAAGATTCATTATTACACCTTAATCTGTTGATATAACATTTGTTAATTATAACTTTAAATAATATTGCAATGATAAATTATTATAAGGTGAATATATGAAAATTGTTGTTGCAATTGGAGGATCAATTTTACTTAAGGAATATGATTGTAAAAAATTCCAGGAATACAGTGCTATTTTAAAAGACCTGTCAAAAGAACATGAATTATTTGTTGTTGTAGGTGGAGGAAAACCTGCAAGAGAATATATTGGTGTTGTTCGTGATTTAGGTGCTGGCGAAGCACAATGTGATGATATCGGAATTGAAGTTACAAGAATTAACGCTAAACTAATGTTATCTGCTCTTGGAGATGCAGCTTATCAAAGAGTGCCTCATAATTTCCAGGAAGCTCTTGAATTCTCAGCTACCGGAAAAATAATTGTTATGGGTGGAACTGAACCTGCACACAGTACTGATGCAGTTTCAGCAATATTAGCAGAATACATCAAAGCAGACAAACTCATTAACCTAACTTCTGTTGATGGAATGTACACCAAAGATCCTAATAAATTCGATGATGCAGAACTTGTTCCTGAAATTACCGCTACAGATTTACTTGACTTTTTAAGCGGTAAAGATGTTAAGGCAGGAACCTATGAGTTCTTTGACACTACTGCAGTTCAGATGATTAAAAGATCCAATTTAGAAACAGTCATTACAAACGGTTTTGAACCTGAAAACCTAATAAAAGCAGTAAACGGTGAAACTGTAGGAACCAGAGTCATTAATGAATAGGTGAAAAAGTGGATAATCTTGTTGATATCGGCTTAAATCTAATGCATAAGTCTTTTAGAAAAGACAGGGTTGAAATCATTGAAGAAGCTAAAAAAGCTGGAGTTAAACAGTTCATCATTACTGGAACCAATGTCAATTCCAGCCAGTTAGCTACAGAATATGCTTCAAAATATCCTGGAACCTTATTTTCAACTTCAGGAGTCCATCCTCATGATGCAAAAACCTGCAATGGCCACAGCATGTTTGAACTTGAAAAAATAGCTAAAAATGATTGTGTTGTTGCAATTGGAGAATGCGGACTTGACTATAACAGAAACTTTTCACCGCAAGATCTTCAGAGGAAATGGTTTGAAGCTCAAGTGGAACTTGCTGAAAGACTTGATATGCCCCTGTTTTTACATGAAAGGGAAGCTCATAAGGATTTATATGAAATCTTAAAAAGACATGACAGAGTCATTGAAAAATCTGTTGTTCACTGTTTTACCGGAACAAAAGTTGAAGCACAGAATTATGTCGATTTAGGTTGTTACATTGGTGTAACCGGATGGATTTGTGACATGAAAAGAGGAAGAGACCTGCAGGAAGCAGTGAGTGTAATTCCACCTGAAAAGTTAATGATTGAAACTGATGCACCATTCCTAATACCAAAAAACTTTGATTTCAAACCTAAAAAGAATAGAAATGAACCGAAATATTTACCTCATATCCTCAATACAATTGCATTATGCATGGGAATTGATGCTGAAGAATTAGCTATTCAAGTTAACAAAAATACTAAAGAATTTTTTAAAATATAAGGAGATGATAAAATGGCAGTAGACCCTCATAAACATTGCCCAATTTGTGGAACCCCAATACCATTAAATGAACTTGTATGCTCACCGGATTGTCAAAAAGTCTGGGATGCAAGATTAAAACAAAGAAAAAGATCACAATTAATACTATATGTAGTTATTGCAATATTTTTAATCATATGGGCAGTAATGACATTCATGAAATAGTGATATAATGATTTTAACCTCATCAAACACTCTTGAAAATAAGGAAATTATTGAATATAAGGGATTGGTTACTGGCGAATCCTTAATCGGCGCCAATATTTATAAGGATTTATTTTCAGGAGTTCGTGATGTTGTAGGTGGGCGAACATCCAGATATGAAGAAGAAATACAAAAAGCCCGTGACATGTCACTGAACAGTATGATTGAAAAAGCGGAAAGCTTAGGTGCAAATGCTATTATTGGACTTAAAATTTCTTATGACAATCTTGGCGGTACAATGGGAAACACCATACTTATAACCGCATATGGCACTGCTATAAAATACGAATAGCATGAAAATAAAAAATAAAGAAATTGATTTGGAACATACACGAAAAGCAATCATCTGTATCGGTGCAGGCACTGCAGTAGGTCTTTTCGTATATGGAATTTTTCTATTTTTCAACATAGCAATTTTCGGATGGAATCTAGGACTGATTTTTGCACCAGTAGCTGCAGGCTATGTCGAAACCGTACTGGCCAATAAAATCATTGGAGAGAATGTGGGAGCCATTAGTGCATTTATCCTGTTTATTTATACAACATTTTATAGTTTTATATTAAAAAACCCCACATTAGGAATTAATCTGATTACTGCAGGTTCTATAATAATTATATTGCAAGCGGCGTTTCCAACATTGGTGAATTATATTATTCTAGTTGTACTCGGAGGAATATTATCAAATTTCATCAATCATTTTAAGAATTTTGGTAAATATCTTAAAATCCGTATCAAAAACAGATCATTGTTTCATTGGGAACCCCAATCAGTCGAGATAAGAACTGAACCCATTCCTTACTTTGATGAGGCTGCAAGCAATGAAACAATTAATAATTTGGGTTTTTATTTCATTACAAGCACTGATTTGAAAGATATGGAACATTCAATTATCGGCATTTATCAAAGTGAAGTCATTATCGAAAAAGATGTTAGGCTAATCAATTTGGAACCTGAAAGAAAAGAACAGGAACATTTGAAAAAAATTAAGGAAGGAAAAGATGAATGTTTGATTAAACTTGCAAATCAAATTAAAAGTAATGGTGGCAATGGAGTTTTAGATTTATCAATGAACTACGCCCTAATTGGACTTAATGGAGACAATATCCAAATATGTGCAATGGGCATGGGCGTTAAATTAATCTCATAGGTGATATTATAAATGCAGAAGATTTCATACAACAATTAAGTAAAGAAACTGGTTTAGATACCAACCAGGCAGCAAGCGTAAATGGAATTTTAGAAAGTACATTTTTAGCTGGAAACAAGAACAAAGACACAATCACTAAGTTAATTAGTGAAAAATTAGGCGTTGATGAAGCAAAAGCAGATATGATATATAATGCTGCAATCGGACTTGTTACATCAGGAATTTTAGACAAAATTAATCCATTTAAAAAATAAGAGGTGAAACGATGGAAAATGAAGGAACAATAATTATTCCAATCATTGGATACATCATTGCATTACTCTCTCCAATTATTGGATTACTATATGGTGCTGTTCTGGTTTTTTTCAAAAAAGACACACCACTATACCAAAAACATGGAAGATTCATAATCTACTTTGCAATTGCACTATTCATTATTGGTTTTATTATAAGAATGCTGTTATGAAACTTTAACTCTAGCATCAGCTAGAATTATTTTAATTATTTTATTTCATCTAATCTTTTTTTAAACTCAGTGTTTTTACTGCAGTTACTTATGGCTTTTTTCAAAATGTCTTTTTCGCTTTCGACATCACTTTGCTTTTTATAGATATTTGCAATGGCTTCATAAGCTTTTGATGAATCTGGCAAGATATAAATAACTTCTTTATATAAGTTTATAGCTTCATCATAATTATTGTCTTTTACTAAGCTTTCTGCCTCCTGCATAAGATTAGTTATATTGTCAAACTTGCCCTTGCGTTTGGGTTTAATTTTACCTTCAACATTTTTTAATTTGTCAAAAATATCTTCTGCAGTTTTATCATCAAAATTTTCTCCGGTTTTTCTCTCCATATTATCACCTTAAGGAAGTACTCCCAGCATTTTCAATGCCATGTACAATACCAATATTGAAAAAATAATTTTTAACTTTTTTTGCGGAACTTTATGAGCATATTTTGCACCTATTGAAGCCAACGGCACGGAAAAACATGCAATCAATAAGAAATTAATGATGCTTACATAACCTATTGAATATGGAAATGTACTGACTCCCCATCCTGAAACAATATATGACAGGAACCCTCCGATTGCAGTCAAACTGATGAATATTGATGAGGTTCCTATTGCCTCAATCATGGAAAATCCGAGAAGTGCTGTTAGAATAGCTATTAAGAATATTCCTCCACCAACACCCAGGAGCCCTGATGAGAATCCCACAAGCAAACCGATAATAGCTGTTACGACCATGTTATTTGGAATTCTGGCTTCTTCCCTTTCCTTATTGATGTTAACAATATTGTTAACAGTTATGAACAACAACAAACATCCGAATATTATTTCCAATACTCTGGAAGATAGTCCTGATGCAACAAATCCTCCTATGACTCCACCGATGATTCCGAATATTCCAAAGCGAATTCCAGGATTTATAATATTGTCCATAGTTCTGGTGTGCCTGTATGCTCCACTTAATGATGTTGGGATAATAATTGCCAAGCTTGTTCCAAGTGAGATTAGCATTGCAAGATTAGGTTCCGCCCCAATATATTTCAACAAGAAATATTGTAAGGGTACGATTAAAAATCCTCCACCAACACCTAGAAGTCCTGATGCAAATCCTGCACATATACCTATTAGAATCAATCCTATGAAATATTCTATGGGAAACATAACATCACTTATTTAAAGTATTAATAATTAAAGTATTGTTGATGAAGATTAATAAAACTATTTTAATTGGAGCTGCATTCATATTACTTGCCGGCATAATTTTTTTCACAGATATGTTAACTCCAATTATCAGACCTGTTACCTATCTATTTTTAATGGGATCATCAAAAGGAAAAGACATCATATTTTTTGGTCTTTTAGGTTTGTTTCTAATTTCATCACAAATTATTAAAAAAGATATTGACACAACCAAATATTTAAAGATTTCCATTGTTTTAGGTGCAGTTTTATTGATTTTAGGAATTTTGCTTGAAGTTATCTTTAGGTTGCAAATGGGCATTGGACTCAATACAGTTTTTTGCTCCATGACTAACGGCATGAGTTCCACAAGTATTCTGCATACTCACTTATTAAAGTCCATTTTAGGAGAAGTTTTAACTCAAATTATTGGACCATTCATTCAAAGTGACATTAACACTGGCGTCGGCCTATATGCTTACCTCCCAAATTTTGCATTTTTAGCAGTTTTACTTATTCCAATATTATTTGCAACCCTGATTTTATCCATTCAGAAACGTCCATGGTTTACAAATTTCCTGATGGCGACCTTTTCAAGCTGCCTTCTGATTGGAATCCTTGATGGAGGAATGTTTGCAACACCATCATATGTAGGATTATTTGGACTGTATCTAGTTTACAGAAACGGCTATTACATTAATTATATTATAGGTAAAGCATTGAATGATAAGAGATTACTTGAAGAAAATGAATTAATACAACCAGTGTATAAAAAACATGAATCTAAAAAAGTCAGATATTTATTTAATCGCTTTTTAATCTGGTTTGTAGTGTTGGCAATTATATTTTTAAGATTCACAATAGCATTTGCAGGAGCAGAACCTGACTATTACACTGTAGATGTTGTTAATCCAAGTGGAGATATTGAATTGGGAAATGTAAGTGCTAATATTATTAATTGGGAAAAAACTGACCTGAATAAAACCACTTATCATATTGACCCAAACTATAATGAAATGAAACTAATAAATGATTTGAAGGTTCCCCTGAACAATTCGTGTGAATACTACACCGTATCATGGAATATTTATTCATACTTATGATGATACTATGAAAAAATCTATCTTATTCTTCCAATATTAGCAGGTTTTATGTTTGGATCCAGCGGAATTTTTGTCCGCACTTTAACCCAAAACGGAATTGATGCAACCACATTGTTGTTTTTAAGGTTTTCAATAGCCATAATTCCAATTCTGATTGCAATCTTATTGACTGATACGAAACTGTTAAAAATTAATTTTAAAGACCTACCATTGTTTTTGGTTTGTGCAATGTGCATAATAGGACTAAATCTATGTTATAATGAATCAATGAATACAGTTTCACTTTCACTAGCAGCAGTACTCTTATCCCTGGCTCCAATATACGTTTTGATTTTTGCTTATGTATTATTTAGAGAAAAAATCACATCCGGAAAAATAATTTGTATGATACTGGCGATTTTTGGATGTGTTTTGATGACAGGAGTTTTGGAGACCAGTTTATCAGATATCCCTTTTATAGGAATTGTTTCAGGAATCGGTGCAGGCCTATTTTGGGCAGTTTATCTGATGAGCTCTAAAAAATCTATTGAAAGCGGAACACACACATATACCATATTATTTTACTCAGTAATATTCATATCCCTTGCATTACTCCCATTTACAAGTTTTAATCAAATCAATGATTTTATTAATATTAATCCGTCATTATCTGTTATATTCCTAATAATACACTCAACATTCTCTTTTGCATTACCATATATATTTTCAACAGTCAGTTTGAAGCATATTGACTCAGGAGTATCATCCATATTGCTATCCGGTGCAGAACCTTTTGCAGCATTGATATTTGGATTTGCAATATATTCAGCAACACCGACAATACTAATGTCTTGCGGATTTTTATTAACAATTATTGCAATGACAATGCTGAGCAAAAAAGAAAGTGTTAAAAATTAATAATAAAGAGAGGTGCATTTCAACTGTAAATGCTTTAAATAATTAAATAAGCTTAAATAATACCCAAATATTATTTTAAAGGATTTATACATCTTAAATAAAAAACATGCATTGCAAATAATGATAAATTAAAAATGTGTAAAAAATTCTGAGTTACTCGGAAAAGATTGTCATACAGTAAATTAGCAAATGTTAGTAAAAAAATAAATAAAAGAAAAATACGAATCTGTTAATTAAAAAGATAAATTAAATATAAACAATACGAATTTAAAAATATTTAGACAAATTCATTATGCAAAATCCAATTTTCAAACAATATTGATTTAAGTTAAAATAACATTACATCTGTAAGAAAAGTTCATTCGAGAAATTAACTTAAATTAGTTTAAATTGCAAAAATAGACAAATTTTAAAAAAACTTATTAATTTAAAAAATAAACTTAAACATATGATATTAAGCATTATCATACCTACTTATAATGAAGAGGAGTACCTCCCAGTTTTATTAGACAGCATTAAAAAGCAAAGTTTTGATGACTATGAAATTATAGTGGCCGATGCCAACTCAACTGATAAAACAAGAGACATAGCCAAATCATATGGATGCATAGTTGTTGATGGAGGTTTACCTGCAGTAGGTAGGAATAATGGTGCTAAAATAGCAAAAGGAGAATACTTACTATTTTTAGATTCGGATTTGAAGCTTACCGATGAATATTTGCGCAATGTCATTTATGAATTTAGAATGGAAAGGCTGGGAATAGCAATTACCCAAATGGTGCCTATGTCAAACAAAGTAGAAGACAAATTATACCATGATTTTGCAAATTACTTCATGATAAGTGTTGAAAAGATAAAGCCTCACGGAGCAGGATGCTATGGAATAATTGCAAGAAAAGAACTCCATGATGCATGCGGAGGTTTTGATGAAGAATTGAATTTCGGCGAAGATACTGATTATATTGAAAGATTAGCTAAAAAAGAACGTTTTAAAGTTTTAAGAAATGCAAAAATAGGTGTTTCAACCAGAAGGCTGGAAGAAGAAGGCATTGAAACACTAATAAGACAATATGGCAAAAGTACTGTTAATGACTTTTTGGGAAAAAGAACAGATGCCGAAGAGCTCAACTATAACTTTGACCATGGACATGAAAAAATCACAACAAACAGACTTGAAAGACTGAATAAAACAACTGAAATGATCAATGAAATCAAGGAAAACTATGATGAGTCCATTCAAAAAATAAATTCCACCAAATCTCGTTTTAAAATTAAAAAGAATAGGGAAAAAAAGGTAATTTTCTATTGCATCTGTGGTGAAGGAATGGGACATGCAATAAGAAGCAGTGTCATTCTTGAACGCATAAAAGAAAAATACGACGTTTATATTTTTTCAAGCGACCGGGCTTATAACTATTTAAATTCAAAATTTGACAATGTTTATGAAATTGGAGGTTTCAATACTGTCTACATTAACAATAAAGTTAATAATCTCAAGACATTATCAAATGCCTTAAAAAGAAACCCTACAAATATGAAAATAGGATATGAAAAGCTATATAAAAAAGCAAGGGAATTGCGTCCTGATGCAATAGTCACTGATTTTGAAATATATGCGACAATGGTATCAAAACTTCTGGACATTCCTTTAATCAGTTTAGACAATATCCATATGATCACTCAAACTAAAATCCATTATCCTGCAAGCAAAAGAATGGAAATGCTTAAAGCAAAAGGAGTGATTAAAACATACGTCGTAAAACCGAAAGTCCATATTCTAACCAGTTTCTTTTACCCACCAGTCAGGGCTAAAAAGAATGCTGTGATATATCCTCCGGTCATTCGTGAAGATATTTTAAAACTCAAGCCAAGTAATGGCGATCACATCATAGTCTATCAAACAAGTAAAGAAAGTGGAAAGCTTGTTCGTAAATTAAAAGCTTTGAAAAATGAAAACTTTATCGTATATGGATTCAATGTGAATAAAACCGATGGAAATTTAACATACAAAGAATTTAATGAAGATGTGTTTTATGAAGACCTTGCTTCTGCAAAAGCCGTGATATGTAATGGAGGATTTACATTTATTTCAGAGGCAATTTCACTTAAAAAACCTATTTACTCAGTTCCAGCTATTGGAAATTTTGAACAGACACTAAACGGATACTATGTGCAGCGTTTGGGTTATGGCGAATACCATGAAGTGATGAATGCCACAAGAGTTAAAAGCTTTTTAGAAAAACTTCCAAAATATGAAAAGAAACTTTCCAAAGTTAAAAAAACAGATAATGAAGGCATAATAAAAGAATTAATTTACAGAATTGAAAAATATTCAAAATGATTAAAGATTTTTAACATCTTTAATCTCTATAGTATCAGCAATTTCTTTTAAAAGATTCAAATCATCACCAATAAGAATAATATCCACACCATCATGTATTGATACATATTTATAGATCGTATCATTTTTAAAAACAGAAGAATAAACCTGTTCTTCACTGGTGTTTAAGATAGATTGAGAATTATCCCCAATTAATGAATCGGTCAGGTTTTTATTGATAATTATTCTTGAAAAATTATCTCCATAACTTCCATTATTCTGATATGATTTCATTCCATCCATTTCATTTTGAATAGTGAAGTTTGAGCCTTCAGGAATATCTATTGAAAAACTATCGAAATCATGTGGTTTTAAAGTTATTGAAGATTCATCTATCACCTTTTCACTAAAAGGATTTGTAATAATTAGATATCCTCCAACGATAATAAGAATGACAGCAATTATAATAACTGCAGATAATTTTTTATTCATAATAAACTCCAAAAAAAGATAAAAGTGATTAATAAAGTAATTACTTCATTAATCCAGGCAAACTATAAAGTTACACCCATTTCTAATTGTTCAGTTAATTCTTTGTACCTATTACGTATGGTAACTTCAGTTACGCCCGCAATATCTGCTACATCTCTTTGGGTTTTTCTCTCACCGAGTAAAACAGATGCAATATATAATGCAGCAGCCGCTACACCAGTAGGTCCCCTACCAGAAGTCAATCCTTTTTCCATTGCTTTTTCAATTATTTCAATGGCTTTAGATTGTGCTTCACCAGATAAACCTAATTCAGATGCAAATCTTGGCACATAATCTACTGGAGAAGTTGGTGGTAATTTAATATTCAATTCACGAGTTAAGAACCTGTAGGTTCTTCCAACTTCTTTTTTAGTTACACGAGAAACCTCAGCAATTTCATCTAAAGTACGTGGTACATTACAACGTCTACATGCAGCATATAATGAAGCAGCAACTACTCCTTCAATACTTCTTCCTCTGATTAACTTATTGTCTACTGCACTTCTGTAAACAACACTTGCAGCTTCCCTTACACTTCTTGGAAGTCCAAGTCTTGATGAATCACGATCAAGTTCACTTAATGCAAATGCCAAATTCCTTTCAGTAGCTCCGGAAATTCTGATTTTTCTTTGCCATTTCCTTAACCTATACCATTGAGCCCTGTTTCTTGCAGGAATATCACGACCGTAGATATCTTTGTTTCTCCAGTCAATCATTGTACTAAGACCTTTATCGTGAATAGTGTAAGTAATTGGAGCTCCAACTCTTGTACGTTTGTCTCTTTGTTCGTGGTCAAATGCTCTCCATTCAGGACCCATATCTACAAGATTTTCATCAATAACTAATCCACAGCGAGCACAAACAACTTCTGCTCTTTCATAGTCACCAATTAATTCTTCTGAACCACATTCTGGACATACTGTCTGTTTTGAATCATCATAAACATTTTTTTGTTTTTTATCAGGTATGGCTCTTGTGCGTCCTCTTTTAGGAGCCTCTTTTACTTTTTGTGTCGTGGTTTCATCCTCCTTTTTCTAGGTTTTTTGGATTTTGGTTTTGATACAAATAGTTTTTCACCACAATTTTTTTCTATTTTCTCTCGATTTGCTGATTTGAACAAACGAATAGAAATATAGGGTTCTTTAGTAGGTCCAAAAACATAATTAACCTTACCAATTTTATTCTTATTACTATCAAATACTATACCACCAGGTGAAGGTGTTTTAGTGGACCTTGCTATTAATTTTCCAGAGTTTGCTATATGCAAACTATTTCCTAAAAATTTCATAAAATCAAACTTAAAATCAAATCTGTATCATTTATATAATTAGAAATAGGTTATATATAAAGGTATCGATATATTTATATATAAATATTGATTTCTATTTAAATGTTTTTCTATTTGAGTCCAACAATTTCAGCTAAAGACTTGCCATCATCAATTTCATTTATAATATTGGATTCCTTAATTTTTACTTCCAATGCTGCAACCATGGTTTTTGTGAATAATTCCTGAGGAATTACAACAATGCCTGATTCATCACCAATGAAAAAATCACCTGGATTAATTTTAAATCCTTCAATTTCGATAGTTTCATTCAAGCTACCTAAACCCAAAGCAGATCCTGCATTAGGACAGAAATTAGATGCAAATACTGGAAAATCAATATACAAAAGAGCATCCAAATCTCTTGCAGAACCATAAATGACAACAGCTTTAATGCCATTATCTTTTGCACATGTAGAAGCAAGTTCACCCCAAATAGCCTTATCTTCAGAATCTACTTTAAAAAATAATATATCTCCTTCACTGGCTTCATCAATTGCCAATGCAGAAGTTCCCCAATCATCACTGGTAGTTTCAGCAGTGAAAATGGATCCGAAAACTTTCTGATTGTTGATTGGTTTGATTGACTGAATTACACCAGACCTTCTGGAAATTCCATTAAAAGCATCTGAAACCTGACAAGCAGAAACATTCTCCAACAAAGACATCAAATTAATATATTCATCATAATTTTTACCATTATACCTTAAATCATCAACTGACACATTATTTAAGTTAATTTTATCTATATCAATGCGTTTGTTTAAATTATTATTTTGATTCAATATATCTTTTGGACTTATTGACATGACTTCACCACTCAAATATCTATTTATCAAACATAGTTAAAATACATTTCACAGATTTTATATATAAGTTTATTCAAAATATTAATTGAAGTATTGAAATAAATACTTAGATTATTATATGCTCATAGAGTTTTACATTATTTATT